>JBFYZH010000089.1:0-41331 GCA_041309605.1 Candidatus Krumholzibacteriota bacterium | reverse complement strand
GTCCCCGGACCGTCTCCGGCGCGAACCGCCGGCGCAAGAAGCGCCAGCAGGAAAATGGAGACAATCGTACTTCGTGATTTTTTTCCGGAAAGGCATTTGAGAAAGTCCGTTTTCATTTTTTCCGTTCCTGCGATTGACATATGATGTACCTTTTCTGCGAGACTGGCAACGCTTTTTTTCCCGATCGGGTTTCCCGTCGTTTCCCGTCGTTTCTTCTTTGATCTCGGCGTGTCCTGCCGGTGTACATCCGTCTTTTTTCGCAACATGCATGCCATAAAGGCGTTCATTCGGAACCGGCCGGGCTTACGTACGTTTCGCGCCGCAAATCGAAATCCGCGCGTGATATCTTTTACTTGAAAGTAAACGGATTATGGGGAATACTTTTTGTTCGTCAGGCTTTGAATACGTTTTATGGAAGGATCCAGCAATGATTTTTACCGAGTTGTACGGGCCGGTATACAGAAATCTCGTTTTTCCTTTCTACGATTCAGTGCTGAGGCGAAGGAAAACCTGGAGATATTACAGGGAGATCTCGTCCCTGCCCCGGGCGGGCGCGGACGAACTGGAAAAGTTGAGGAGAAAAAGGCTCAGGCTGCTGATCGAGTATTGCGGGACGCGCGTGCCGTTCTACAGGGATCTCTTCAGGGAGAAGGGGCTGGATGTTTCGGCGGGGATAGATGATATAAGGATCCTGGCCGACAAGGGAATATCGGTAACCAAGGAAATCCTCCGTGAGAAGCAGGACGAATTCATCTCCGACGATTACCGGAAAGAGGATCTGGTGCGCAATTGGACGAGCGGATCCACGGGGGTTCCCACCGACCTTTACAAGACTCTGGATACATGGTGCCTGAGAATGGCCATCAAGATGAGGTCGGAGGACTGGATCGGGAAAAAACCGGGTACTCCATCCGCGATGATCTGGGGGCAGAAGGCGAATCTCGGCTCCATGGCCAGGATGAAGCAGCAGCTTTACTGGAATTTTCAGAATTACCGTTTTCTCCCCTCCATCGACCTGAAAGAGGACGTGCTGAGGGGATATCTCAGCAAAATCAAACGTTACGGCGCGAGGTATATCGAGTCGTATGTCTATCCGGTCTATCTTCTCGCGGAAATCATCGAGAAGGACGGGATCGAGCCTCCCCGTCTGAACGGGATCGTAACGGGGGCGGAAAGGCTGTTCGAATTCCAGAAGGAAAAGATCGAATCGGCGTTCAGGTGCCCGGTATACAACCGGTACGGAACCAGCGAGCTTACGAACATCTCCTGTGAATGCGAAAAGCATGACGGGCAGCATATCAATTTCGATACCCTGTGGGTCGAGACAGTGAACGCCGGGGACGTTCCGGTCATGAACGAGGAAGGTGAGGTCGTGGTCACCGACCTGATGAACTACGCCATGCCGCTCGTACGCTATCACACCGACGACAAGGCGGTGATGAGCGACAGGAGATGCGGTTGCGGAAGGACTTTCCCTATGTTCGAAACGGTTCTTGGAAAGGAACTCCGGAACATCAAGGCTCCTGACGGGCACGAATGGCACTGGAAGTATCTCCAATGGAACCTGTACGGAGTGGAGGGGGTATTCCGGTACCAGTTCGTGGAAAAATCGGATGACCGGTACGAGATGAGGATCGTACCCGACGGGAAGGTCGGTCTCGAAGAGGTCAGGGAGAAGGCCCTGAAATCTTTCTCGGAGATGGCCTTGCACGGCATAACCTTGACCGTGAAGTTCGTGGAGGATATCCCGCTTGGAGGCAGGGGCAAGATGAACTTCCTCATATCCGAAAGGGACGGGAGGAAGTGAAGAGGGCAACCGTCCCAGGAGGCTTCGAGCCGGGCCGATATTGAGAATGGCATGGAGCGAAATCGAGCCGGCACGGTTCATTTATAACCGATTTTATCGATCCAGTCCGCGGTTTTCCCCATGATTTTATCCTGCCAGTTGGGAAGAGTATACATGTGATTGGCATGCTCGATCTCGATGATATCGACCAGATTTCCGCCCGCCTCGAACTCGGCGGGCATCTTCTCGACAAAGGAGCTGTTGAATTCCCATTTGAAATTGTCGTTCTCCCCGAAAATGAAAAGCATCCTCTCTTCCTTTTTAACGATATTGAGGTAGGAATTGATGAATTCCGGGTTGATATAGGTGCTGCTCATCGTGACGGGGGAGATCGTTTCAATTCTCTTTTTCGGTTGATTGCAGGAATTGGCGGGCATTCTGCCCGACATTTTCTTTCCGCCCGCCGCGAACAGTTTTTTCATTTTCGAATACCTGTCGGCCGCAAGAACGGACAGTGAATTGAATATGGCCGTGTAATCGCTCTTGAACGTGACGAAACGAAGCCAGCTGCGGAAATTGAAGATTCTTCTCAGATACAGCCCCAGATAAAAGCGCGCATAGCCGGCCGTCATTTTCTGGTTCTTGTTGTCCGAAAGAAAAGTAAGCATGACAGGCATGCTCAAGAGCACCGAGAAATCGATTTTGCTCGAACGGGAATGAGCTATGATGTTCGTTATCGATCCCCCGCAGACACCGAAAAGGCCGACATTCAAGCAACCGGCGTTTTCACGGAAAAAATCGACAGCTCTTAAAACGTCCCCGGCGAACAATCCGTCCTGTATCATCCGGAAAAGTGCCCTCCGGTCTATCTTGTCAATCAGTCCCTGGCCCCTGCCGAGCCCGTGATTGTCGAAAGAAAAGCACGGGTAACCGATCGATGCGAAGCGGCGCGCAGCTCTGGTATTGAATCTGAAAGCTCCGTTTATGCCTATGAGCCCGCCATGAGAGAAGACCAGCCCCGTTTTTTTTGCGATCGATGGACGCGGTATATAGAGAACACCGTCAAGGGTCAGCCCTTTTTCATTCCGGAACGCAACGGAAGTTTCCGATATATCTCCGTTTTGTATCGTCGGGGATATGTCCGCTTTTTCGATATCCCGGCAGAACCACTCGTCAATTCCGTCTTCCGCGCAGGCAAGTACGGATGCGATCTCCGAGTACATATCCGTAGCGGTGGAAGTAAAAATCCTGGTGTACTCCCAGTAGTTTTGCTGAGAGTGGATCGTGACGGCGGTGCAATCGGTTCCAAGCGCGCTGAAAGCTCCGGCAAGTCCGTCTGTGGCGGGTTCGGTGACTTTTTCGCAATCCTTCAACCTGAAGATGTGGACTGAGTCCACCGTATCCTTCAATTTCACGGGGAGTACGGCCGACGATGATTGTTCGAAGAAGGATTTTGATATGAAATACCCGTCGACATTGTTCATCACATAACCGGAGCGGATCGCTTTCCCATTTTCGATCAGTTCCCTGATGATCTCGTCCCGGGTAATGACCGTCTTTTTAAAGATGGCGTACTGTCCGGCAAGATTGGCCCTGAGAGCCTGCAATAAGGTTGTTTTCCAGTTTTCAACCGGTTCGACGAGAAAGAGACGGTCTATGTCGCCGCGTTTGTTCGCCACTCTGCAGGCGACGGCGGCTCCCCATCGAACGCCCAGTATTGCCATTGACCCAGCGCCCATATTGCTCATCACGTCGCATGCGCTGTCGAGATCTTTTTCCAGAGTGGTCAGATCTACTTCCGAACTTTCTCCGGGGCTGTTGCCGTACCCGTAATAATCGAACGATAGAACTGCGATGCCCCGTTCGGCGAGGTATCGGCCGAGGTTGGCATGTACGCGCTCGCTCCATAATTTTTCCTCGAATAATGAATCGGAAATGACCAGAGCACGTTTGCATCTCCCGTCAGCGGGAGTGTACAAGGCGCCGAAAAGCGGCCTGTCGCCTGTTCTGAAAAAAAAGAAGTCTTCCGTGATCATCATCGTCCATTTCGCATCGATATCTTCTTGCTTGATTGCAAGCCTATATGATGAAAGTAATTAATGCAAATAAAATACCAAATAGACGGGGATGCACGAAAAAAGCGACAAAAAGAGGTTGCGAGTAATATCTGTTAGGCGTATAAACAGTTAGCGAGGAAATAGATTCGTTACATCCACGTTTAACTGGCCCATTGCCGGAATCCGGGATGAAGAATAAAAGAATCCTATATCATCTGAGGACACAGGGTACAGGTTCCGAAGGCGTTCATATCCGGGGGATGGTCTCCGCTTTCAGGAATGCCGGGTTCGAAGTCGATTTCATATGGCTCCTGGGTGAGGGGGACCCGACAAACAGGGCGGGCGACAATCCGTACGACAGGCAAAAGCGAAAATCCCTGGTCGAGCTTATCGTCCCTCTGATACCCGGCCCCGTTTTCTCCTTCATGGAATTCTCTTACAACATTTGGGCGTTGAGGCGTATTAAAGGCGCTGCCGAAAGACAATCTTACGATTTCATCTACGAGAGACATTTTTTCTTTTCTTATGCTTCGGGAATCGTCGCAAGGAAAACGGGCATTCCGCTGATCGTGGAGGTCAACGAGCTTGCCGGGATCGAAAGGGTGCGGAGAAACCACCTGACCGGTCTTGCCAGAAGGTGCGAGAGATCGCTTTTTAGAAACGCGACGGTCGTAAGCGTCGTATCCACGTTCCTGAAGGATACGATAATGAAGAATTATCCGGACGTCGACCCGGCAAAAATAATCGTTGTGCCAAACGGCGTGACGGCGGATATATTCGGTCGCGAATATAAAGGCCGGTCCTTGCGGAAAAAATACCGGATCGAGGATAAGGTCGTTTTCGGATTCGCGGGATTTTTTCTTCATGTTTCCAGTTGGCATGCCCTTGAATGGTTTCTCTCGGCATTCATTGACGCGGTCCGGGAGAGACCGGAAGCGGTACTCTTTCTCGTCGGCGACGGGCCGGGGCGCGGCACGCTCGAGGAAATTGCGCGCAGGGCCGGCTTCAGCGACAGGCTTGTAATAACGGGCATAATACCGAACAGGGAAATCGGCGATTACATCGACGCGATGGATATCGGGACGATCCCCCATACCAACGAGTACCGTTCGCCTATCAAACTTTTCGAATATATGGGATTCGGCAAACCGGTTCTCGCTCCCGCCCAGGAACCGGTGGTTTCCGTCCTCGGCGAAGTACAGGGTGACTACCTTTTCGATGCAAAATCGCCGGAGTCGCTCAAAGCTGCAGTGGAGAGGATACTTGAAAGCCGTAACAGCTGGCCCGAAAGGGGAAAATTATTGAAGGATATCTGCCGTTCCAGGTATACCTATGAGAGGCACGGGGAAACGATCCTCCATTTTCTGGAACAACCGGAACGGCACGGTTGACGTTATTGCTTCCGTGCCAGGGAATTTGATGGCTTTTGCATGAATCTTGCTCTACACTTTACGATTGCGTTGTGGTTTGAAGAATTAATTACAGGCAGATAATTTTCTTTCAGAAAGGGCTGCAATGAATATCCGACTTATGAAAAGAATAAATCTGTGTCTATTATCGGTCTCTCTGCTTTCATCCGTCCTGACCCATGGAGCCTTCGCGCAGGTGAAGACGGAGCATCCGCGAATCTGGCTGACGGATGAACGTATCGCGGTTCTCCAGGACCGTCTTGCGAGGAATACCTATAACGCGAATTATATCAGGAACTGGTGCGCAACCCACATAAACGACGATGTGAGCCCTTACGTTACGGCAAGAGCCTCTGAACTTGCGCGCGCATTGAATTACGCGATACTCTACCAGGCAAACGGTGACGTCTCCTATGCCAGGAGGGCGGTGGAGATAATCGAGTATGCTTTCGACCACCCCTATTCAGGTTACGATTTGAATCTCGACACCTGGATCAGCTACGACAATTGGTATACCACCCGCTATCTGGTGCCCCACGTCGCGCTGGTACTGGACTGGTGTTACGACTGGATGAGCCAGTCCCAGAGGGACAGGTTCATAGGTCAGCTTGATACCTGGGCGGATATGCTTATAAAAGCCGAGCCGTGGGCATGGCACGATCCCTCGAACAATTACTACTTCGGTTATATGTGGGCGCTTACCACTACGGCCTACGCAATTTACGGACATAATGAAAATGCTCCCGCCTATCTTGCCGTCGCCAAGACTATGATAACGGAAGCCGTCAAGTACTCGCGGGGAGAAGAGGTCGCCTGGGCCATTTCAGGCAATACTACAGGGCGTGCGAAGGGGGGATTCTGGAACGAGGGTACGAGTTATGGAGCCCTGAATACAAGGTGGCTCTGTTCTTCGATTATCGCCGTCAAGGATGCCGAAGGTGTTGACTATCCCGATCCTTTTTTCACATATTATAACGAAGCGATCTATGCCGTTATCTACGGGACCTGCCCCGATGGCGCGCGTTTGTACTCCGATGGCGACGGCGCCAAAGGCGAGATAGGGGACCCGTTCAGGACTACGTACTTGTTTGCGGTAGCCATGGCTGAAGGCGACACAAAAAGATACGGCCAGCACTGGCTGAATACGATAACATCCAACATGAGGGAGGCCGTCAAACTATACAAAGAGTTTTTATGGTACGACGATCTGCTGGAGCCTCTCGATTATAGCGGGCGTATTCCGGACCATTATGTTCTCGACGGTATACAGACTGTCTTCTGGAGAAGCGGATGGGGGCAGAACGATACCTGGATGGCATTCAAGGCCGGCGTTCTGAATACCGACCATGCGCATAACGGCCTCGGCGGATTCATGATATTCAAGGAAGGTTTCCTTGCCACGGACAAGGCGATCGAAACCGGCGAGACGATGATGCATGGCGATTCGGATCATAACTGCCTGATAATACCCTCGAATCCGGGCGACTACGCCAATGGAAAGCTTTACTGGGGAAAATCGGCGGTTGAACATTTCAAGTCTGAACCGGAGTATCTGTACTTCGCCGCCGATATAAGCGGACCGTATCTCGCGCAACCCGATTACAGAAACAATTCGGTGATCCACAAGGAACGCGAGTTCTTCCTCATCAAGGAGGAAGGGGTGCTGGCGATAATGGATCGCGGGACATCCTTCGATCAGGACAAGACTTTCCAGATATACCTGCATAACCAGGCGGTGCCGTCCGGAAGCAAATATGTATCCTCGAACGGTAACGCCGAGCTCGGGATATATACCGCTTATCCACCGGGAACCGTGACTTCGCTGGAAACCAGCGGAATTCCCCTCATACGAGTATCGACGGCCGCTTTTCAGAACACGAAGACATTTGTCCATCTTTTAAAGGTCTCCGAGCCGCAGGCGGGATTTCAGGCGCGGGGAGTGACGGTGGCGGGCGGTCTGCTGGCAGCCGGGGCCTTTACCAGCACGGCTTCAGGATTGGATTACCTGGTGGCTTTCAGCAACGATCCGGAGGGCGATACACCCTCGGCAGGCACGATGACTCTGACCGTGGAATACTATACTTCCGCGATTGTCGGATATGTGGCCGACATGACTCCGAACTCCGATTATTACGTTTCTGATTCAACAGAAGGGGCAAACCTGATACTTACCATATCCGATCAGCCGTCGGGCAACAGCGGGTTATATGCAAGCAACGAGGAGGGAGTCCTCTATTTCATAAGATACCACGAGGAGGATCCGTTACCGACCATCGTGCCCGAAGGAGTGAAGATAAAAAAATAGTTTTACCGTTTTCGAAGAATGATCAAAGTCACGCATATTCTGAGAAGTCTTGAAGTCGGAGGCGCCGAAAAACTCGTCGTAGATCTTGCTTGTCTTCAGAAGAAATCGAACGGGATCGACCCTTCGATTGTCTGTATGGTCGGGCTCGGACCCCTTGAGAGATTCATTCGTGAGGCCGGGATACGATGCGAAGTCGCCGGGTTGCGCGGCGTAAAGTACCTTTCCGGCATCAGCCGGACCCGGGCGATCCTTTCCCGGAACCGTCCCGATATAGTGCATACCCATAACCTGGTAGCTCATATTCACGGAGGACTGGCGGCGCGATCGCTCGGTCTTCCGGTGATCCACACCAAGCACGGGCGGGAGATCCCCTCGTTCAAAGGAATACCCTCCATGGCGAAAATAATCTACGGGCTGAGCAGCAGGACGGCCGTCGTTTCAAGGGATACGGGCGAAGTGTTCGTCCGGAAAACCGGACTCGATCCCAGTAAGATCACGGTCGTACACAACGGGATAGATTTCAGCGCCTACGGACGTTCCGACAGGGGCGAGGCGAGAAAATCGATCGGCATTCCGCCCGGAAGCATAGTCTTCGGATCGGTTTCGAGACTGGATCCGGTCAAGGATCACGCGACGATGCTCAGGGCATTCGCCGAAGTCTCAAAGAATGACGGCAGATGCCTTTTCCTTATAGTCGGCGACGGTCCCGAACGGGGAAATATCGAACGGCTCGCGGAAGAATTATCAATAGGCGAAAAGGTGATTATCACGGGATTTACCGACAGGGTGGAGGAATATCTGGCTGCGATGGACGTCTTTCTTCAGCCGTCGACGGAAGAAGGGCTCTCGCTGACGATACTGGAAGCGATCGCCGCCGGGATTCCTGTAATCACGACCCCGGTGGGCGGTACGCCGGAGATAATTACCGGCGGCGAGACCGGAACATTCGTCGATGTGGGCGACTCGGAAACCATGTCGGTGGAAATGAAGAGATTTATCGGGGACCGGTCCATATTCCTGCGAATGGCTGAAAAAGCGCGGGTTATGGCTCTCGTCGAGTTTTCGCTGGTCAATATGACTTCCAGGTACGAGTCGATCTATGCCGGGATCGTTGAGGGTAAAAAGGCGAAAGGTTGAATCGAACGGCGGTATTCATTAATATGAAGGTTTGACTGGAAGGGCCCGAACATTGCCAGGGAGTTGAAATGACGGATGGATTCGGATCGCGGCTCAAGGCGGATCTGTTGCACGGAAGAATCAGGTACCTTACTCGTAAGGACTGGAGAAAAAGATTCGATAAAATCTTCGAGCTGCACCCCGAGTACGGGAATAAGTGCGATCGTGAGGTCGAATCGGCGCATGTGAAACTCTGGCGCGGTCTCAGTCCGCGGATCAATCTGGATACTCTGAGAGTCTGCTGCAACATTTCCGGCAGGGTCGAGGTCGAGATCATTCCGGAGGAGATATACACGTCGGAAATCGAACCGTGCCTCAACGGCCGGAGCGAAATAGGATTCATGGCGCATAAAAGCGTCTACAACCGATGGTATGGCGGGAACATATTCCCCCACGTTTTTCTGCACGGGATAGACGGAAATTACTTCGATTCGGATTACTCGAAGGTCGGCGAGTCGCAGATCGATGGAATACTGGAGAAAATCGATTACCCGGTCGTGATAAAACCGAATATAGATTCGTTCGGCGGAGCCAATGTCCATTTCCCCCGTGACAGCGGGGAACTGCGCGGGCTTGTAGGCATGATGAAAAACTTCGTCGTTCAGGAACGCATCGCCCAGAACGAATTCTTCGACAGGTTCAACCGGAACGGCCTGAATACCCTGCGCGTATGTCTCTATCGTTCCGTCGTCACGAACGAGATCAATATCCTCAACGTCGCCCTGAGAATGGGAAAGGGAGGTTCGCTGGATAACGAAACGGCCGGAGGGATTGTGACTTTCATTAACGAAAACGGCAGCCTTAACGATTATGCCGTGGATAAATATGGCGGTAAATTCAGTTCCCATCCGGACACCGGCCTACTTTTCGCCGATGCCGGGGTCATACCCGGGTTTAAGGAAATGAAAGCTCTGGCCGTCAGGATAGCTTCGGATGTTTTCATGGCGCGGATTGTGAGCCTTGATATGTGTCTTGATGACAAGGGCGACTGGAGGGTGATCGAGATAAATCTGCTCGGCCAGACGATAAGATTCGCTCAATACGCGGGAAGGCCGTTTTTCGGAGGTTTCACCGGAGAGGTCATCGACTACTGCCTGAAAACCCGCAAATGGCGCTAGTGACCGCCGGGCTATTCTACCGCTGACCGGCTCTTCGACCTGTTTTCAGTCTATTCCTTAAAATGGAATGAAATTTCTCTTTTTCAGCCCGGTTCAGGAGCACGGTGTATGTCATAGCCGAATAAACGGCGATATTCAGAACGATCCCTGCGGCGGTGAACAGATACAGACCGTTCAGGGGATGGATTATCGAGTAGAGATAATTCAGCGCGCCTCCGGCCGCGGCGACAATAATCAGGCGGAAAACAATATTCATTATTTGTCCGTCAATCTCGATTCTCAATTGACGGACGGAATAGATGGGAAGCACGATGCCCTTGAAAACGATCTGGGCTATGGCGGTGCCGAGCGCCACGCCCATTATTCCCATCGATTTTATCAATATTACGCTGAGAATAACATTCGTGAGGCCTTCCAGCGTAGTCAGAATGGTGGGTACCTTGATCTTCGCCAGTCCCCAGAGAACGATGCGGTAAATATTCAGAGGGATGGTGACGATGTGGGAGATCGTCAGCGCGATGAGGATGCCGATAGTCCACACATATTTTCCGCCCACCCAGATCTCGGTCATTTCATCGCCGAAAAAGAGAAGAATCGTGCCGATCAGAAAACAGAAGACGTATGAGTATTTTATGCTTTGAACGGTGATTTCCCTGATCTTTTCAGTTTCATTTCTCGCCTCCAGTTCGCTTACGGTGGGGATGAGGACATTGAAGAACTGGAGGGCGATAGTTCTGAAATACTGCACGAACCTGTTCGGTATCGAGAAATTGACCACATCGGACGAGGTGCTGAATATTCCTATGACTATATAATCGGTCTGGTATATGAGATTATCCATGATGTTGCTTATAAAGCTGAAACCGCTGAAGGCCAGGATCTTTCTCAGGTTGTCTCTGGTCAGGTATCTGTAAGCGAAACGGAATGCCGGGAAAAGTTTCTTCGAATAAATATATGTGAGCAGCCCCTCTGAAAGGGAGCTGATCAGGGTGATTGCGGCGATGGTGATTACCCCCGCCCCCTTCCTGAGAAAGATCCATATCAGCAGAAACCTTGCAAGCGTATTCACGGTGTTGATAAGGTTGACTATATCGAATCTCTGATAGCCCATAATTACGCCTCCGAAACTGCTCAGAGGCAGGGACACGCAGAGATTGAAAACCAGTATTATTGAAATAATCTGGAGGTCCATGGTTCGGATATCTTCACGGGAGAACAATCCGGGCGCCAGGAGGACCAGGAAGAGGAAGACGAAGAAGATGGTCACCGCGATCCAGGTATAGGAGAAAAAGATTACGTTGACGACGTTGTTCTGTTCTTCATTGTCATTCCTGCCTTTGGCTTCAGATACATACTTTACTATCGAGGATCCCATTCCGAAGTGCATGATATTAAGGTACATGAATATGGAATTGAGGAATATCCAGACCCCGTACAGGCTGTCGCCGAGATAGCGGATCATCAGCGGGACCATCAACAGGCCGGTGATAATCGTTACCGCGAAGTTCAGCCACGATGTCATCGCCGAGTGAAAAATGTTTTTGACGATTTTCATTTTCGAGTCTTGATTCTCTTGAAGGGAATGTTTTCGGTATGTTTTAAAATCAACTCTCTTTTACGGTCTTCCGGCATGTATTCCTCATGTGGGAATCCATACTCGCTGTCCCTGACGGTTCCCATGCCGTTGAGTTTGAACGTTTTGTACAGGCTTGTCTTGTAAATCACCTTTGCCGGATTTCCCATGATGACGCAATCGTCGGGAAAACTGTCCATGACGACGGCGCCGGCGGCGACTATGCAATTATCCCCTATCTCGACATTGGGAAGTATCATCGCCCTCATGCCTATGAAACAGTTATTCCCGATTTTGATCCTTCCGAAATTACCGAGGAGGTCCTTCTGGGTGTCGGAGAAGATCTGTATCCCGCCGTCATGGGTAATGAACTTGACTTCGCCCGCCACCAGGACATTATCTCCCAGTTCCACCAGGTAGGGTTCCGAGTTGAATGTAACCCCTCCGACTATCCTGCAGTTTCTTCCGATCTTCACGCCCCTGTCCCTTGCGGTTTCGACGTTGTATTCGATCTCCGATAAAAATGTGCCCTTGCGAATCAGACCGGCGAGATGGAGCCTGCGTTTCAGTTTTCTCGATTTATCCGTATCCGGCAAACGGTTCAGTATCGGCCTGATAAAAAGAAGAATTCTTACGATCAACTCTTTTATCATGAAAACTCTCTCCTGTTATTCAAATATGACTTTATTGAAAAAAGACTTGTAAAGATACAGTAAGAATTTTCTATTGAAAATATACATCGGGTAATATCTTATCGATCTGGTTATGGATTTTCTGGCCTTGAAGAATTCCCCGCATCTCAACATGGCGTAGGTATGCGAGAAATATCTTCTGGCGAACGCTTTGCGTATATTGACGGAATCGAAGTTCCTTTCAAAATAATCCCTGTGTTTTTCCAGGAATTTCAATTCGCAACTCAGCATCAGGTCGCCGTTCCCGCAGGCGCTCTGGCCCGCGCCCCTCTCCGTCTTCAGGACAAGCGGCTTTTCCACGAAATATATGTCATATTCCTTGAAAACCCGTAATCCGTAATCCCAGTCTTCGGCTCCCAGAAGTTCTTCGTCGAAAAGGCCTATCCTGCCCACCACATCCCTGCTTATCATCAATGTCGATCCCGCGGCTATGATGTTGCTGAAGATCAGCCGAGTGGAAAATTCCAGCTTACCCTGTGCCATCCTGTTTTCGCTCAGGAACTTTCCCTCCTCATCCCGGTTGGTAATACCGCAACCGACCAGTCCGGCGGAGCCGTTCTTAATAAATATATTCAACTGCAGCTCTAGTTTTTCAGGCAGCCATCTGTCGTCCGAATCGAGGAAGGCGATGTAATCTCCCGTGCTTTTCCGTATGCCGTGGTTGCGCGCGCTGGAGGGACCTCCGTTCTCTTTCCGGTAATAGGCGACTCTTTCAAGGAAAGGTTTTACAATCTCCTGCGTATTGTCTGTCGATCCATCATCGACGATAATGATCTCGACGTTGCCGTATGACTGGTTAAAGACCGATTCGATCGCGAGGGGAAGATACCCGGCTGAATTATAGGTTGGAATTATTACGCTGATTTTAGGCTGCATGTGATAATCCTGTGGCTTACGATAAAAAATCCCTCTATCCGTTCAACCCGGGTCCCGAGATCGTGCAGAAATATCCTTGTTCTCCGCACGGATTCTACCTGTGCGGATACTAACAAAAATCGTACCTATCATCATGTTACAAGCCTGTGAAAAGCATTTTATCCTCAGTTCGGCCCTTGTGGCAACGTAAAACTTGGTAAAATGGCTATTCGATGTGCGATTCGGGACGGTCCGGAACCGGATCGGTAAATGCAAAATATCAGTTGGCAGGAGTATTGCAATAGTTTAGATTATTGCACGATAACAAGAAAACAAGGAGATGAGGCCGGATGAGCAAAAGCGCCGTGATTCTACGCAGTATTGAGGATATGCCGCTGGACGATATCGTGGCGGAAATGTTTTCGTTCTGCGGGGCGGAAAAGAGCTTGAGAACGGGGATGAAGGTTCTTCTTAAGCCGAATCTGTGCACGGAACGGAAGGAAATGATCCGTACGGCCAATACATCCATAGGATTGATAGAATCGGTCGTCAAATATCTCAAGAATCATGTTTCGGACATAACCATATGTGAGTCTGACGGTGCAAGATACACGGTCGAACAGGTTTACGAGAATAACGGAATCTACGACCTTGTTAAAAGATATGGAGTCAAGGCCGTCAATCTCAGCCGCGACGAGAAGGTGTGGCTGGATAGCGTTCATGTGGGCAAATGGGATTTCGGAAAGACTTTCCTCGAGACCGATTTCTTTATATCGCTGCCGGCGCTCAAGGTGCATGCGACGACGGTTTTTACCGGAGTCCTGAAAAACCAGTGGGGATGCGTGCCCAGAAGAGACAGGCTTATCTGGCATAAGTATATGAGCGAGATGCTCTCGGAGATTGCGAAGCTTGTCCCTCCCCGGATTTCGATCATGGACGGTATCGTCGGGATGCAGGGGAGGGGACCGATAAACGGCTATCCGATAAATGCCAACGTGGTGATCGGCGGAACCGATCCGGTCTCGGTCGATGCGACCGGTATGCGTCTGATCGGACTCGATCCGTTTTCATCGGCGATCGTGAGGCTGGCCGCTGAAAAGGGTGTCGGCAACATCGAAGAAGATCAGATATGTATCGACGGCGAATTCGAACGATTAAAGGTCGAAATCGAATTCGCAAAAGAGGATTGGGCGATAAAAATGTTGAATTTTCTGTCCCGCTCGGAATTCATAACCCGGAAGCTTATAATGAACGACAGCCTCTTCTATCCCGTCAGGCGGATTGTCATAAACCTTCGCAAGCTAATCAATTGACGGCGGCAATCGCCGGATCGGGATGAATATCCCCCCCCGGGCGCGGGATAATTGATGACGCTGCCGCGCGGTGATGGTACTATCGCGCCATGAAGATCCTTTGCGTGACGAATCTTTTTCCGGACAGCACCAGGCCGGATTTCGCTCCGTTTAACAGGCAGCAGATCCTCCACCTCTGCGATCTTCACGCCATTCATGTGATAACGCCCGTCCCGTGGCCGCACGTGCTGCGAAAAGCCCTCGAGGGGAAAAAACCGGCTCCGCTGGAGGAATTCGACCGTATAAAGGTGGACTATCCCGTTTACTTTTATTCTCCGAAGATGATGAGGGATCTTTACTGGCGGTTTTACAAACTGTCGATAGGAGGGGTTTTCCGAAAGGCCGTTGAGGTTTTCCGGCCCGATCTCGTCTACGCCACCTGGGCGTATCCGGATTGCCGCGCGGCTGTCGAGCTCTCATCCGAAGCGGGACTGCCCGTGGTGATGCGCGTGCATGGAAGCGATATCAACGACTTTTTCGGATATAAGGGCAGAAAGCAGTCCATCCTCGAGGCGATCAGAAGATCCGACGCGGTCGTATCCGTAAACGGAGATCTCAGGGAGTTTCTTATCCTGCATGGCGCCGATCCCGAAAGGATACACGTGATATACAACGGGATTGACCGTTCGTTGTTTACCCCGCTGGACAAGGGGACATGCCGGTTGAAACTGGGTCTTGACCGGCGGACAGGTATAATCGTTTTTGCGGGGAATCTGAAGCCGGTAAAGGGAGTCGATCTTCTACTCCATGCGTTCAGCGGCATCGCGCGGGAGGATCTTCAACTCCATATCCTTGGAGATGGGCCGATGCACGGCAGCCTCGAAAGAATTGCGTCTTCCCTCGGGATCGGGGACAGGGTTTTTTTTCATGGAAGCGTCGCGCACGGTGAAATCGGCGAGTGGTACGGAGCATGCGATCTTTTCTGCCTTCCCAGTTTCCATGAAGGCACTCCCAACGTGATACTTGAAGCTCTCGCCTGCGGCGTGCCGGTCGTCGCTTCCGACACCGGGGGAATCCCCGAGATCGTGAAACCGGACTCGGGAATATTATTCAAGGCCGGAGATGCCGATGGTCTGCGGGACGCTCTGGAAAAGGGTCTTGCCAGGAACTGGGACAGGGGTGGAATCGACTGTCCGGCCGGATCCTGGGCGAGCAATGCCAGATCGATGACGGATCTTTTCGAGAGCGTCAGGAGCTCTTTTTTACGCCGTGAAAGTGGCACGCAATCTGCTTTTTAATGTCGACGAGACTATTCTTGAGGATGAAACAGCAAAGGGGCCAACAACTTAAGGAATCTCGGGGGAGATTAATGAGGATCGATTGGATACTCCTGGAAACGAAAGGGCATTCGGGAGACTGGAATGTCCGGGGAAATTCCATGGTTGACCGGCAAATCGAACAGGCTGAATAAGCAGGCATTTTTGCATTTTGCTGTTCGTGCACTGGGCCGGGAGGATCGCGATTTTCGAAAAAAACGGAGTCGGCACATCGGGAGAAAATAGACCTGATCGCTTTCCCCGAACCCTGAGAACCGCATTATTCCCGTCGGTATGATTGTGTTGGCATTGACAACCGTGACACCTGAGGGTTACATTTCCCACGGTGTGCGAGGGGAGAACAGGATGAACTACAAGAAAATTATCTGCGCAATATGTCTTATGGCCGGGTTCGGAGCTTCTGCGACGCGCGCGCAGGATTTCGTTACTTTCACGGTAACCTGGAACCCGGTTTCCGATCCCGGAGTTTCGGAGATACTTGTTTACAGATCGATCACAGATCAGATCGGCGATTTTGCCATCGTCGGTTCGGCGAATCCTTCGGACGGTGAGTTCGTCGACGACTCGGCGCTCGAGAAGGGCGTGAAATATTATTACCGTCTCCGTTCGAGAAATACATACGGGCAGATCAGCGGTTTTTCCAATCTGGTATCGGCGATGATCCTCGATACGGATTCTTCCGAGGAACTGAAATCCGAGTGCAGAATAAACTCGGTGACAGGTTCGGATGAATCCTCCTGGGAAGTCGACTGGTCTACGGTCATTCCGACGACGGGAGTCCTGGAATACTGGATAATGGATAGCTCGGAGGTCCAGTCGATCGAATGTGGCGATGTTGCTGACACTGGTCATCTGATCACGCTGACCGGCCTAGATGAAGACAGAATCTATTTCATCCATGCCGTCGCGCACTGCGAAGCAGGGGAGAATATGATCATATCCGCCGATTTCTCCTTTGCCACCTCATCGTCCCCGCAAGAGCTCGATTTTGTATTCGATCCGGCTTCAGTCACGGTTCCGGAAGGCGCCGCGGGACAATTCGGGATAAGGTTGAGCGGTATTCCGGACGATGACGTCACCGTATCGGTGATTTGGGCCGGCGGTGACGGCGATATCACGGTCGAATCGGGGGCCTCCCTGATCTTTTCACCGGACGACTGGTATATCCCGCAAACGGTGACGCTTCAGGCGGCTGAGGACGTGGATGAGGCTGATGGCCAGGCGGTGTTGACGGCATCCTCCATATCCGGACCTTCGGTAAACACGGGGAATATCACCGCGACGGAAAACGATAATGATACCGGCGAGGATCCTCATGAGGACACCGCGGCCGCGGTGATAGCGATCTATCCGATGCCTTATCAACCTTCCAGCGGTTCGATGACGATCGATAACCTTCCGAGCAGCGGCAGGATCGGAATATATGACCTCCGGGGGCAGAAAGTCTGGGATGAATCCTGGGATGGTTCGAATTCGCTGGCCTGGGACGGTACCAGTAATAGCGGGGCGAGCGTGGCAAGCGGAAGATATTTCGTCGTGATAAACGACAGCGACGGGCAGGTGACGGGAAAGAGGGTCATTCTGGTCGTGAACTGAGTTTTATCTGAAGAATCCTGTCGTCAGATACGCAGCCTGTAATCGAACAGTTCGGCCGGGGGCAGGCCGACACCGTCGTTGAACGCATATGCGACATTTGCCATTTCGCGAGCCGTGACGTAATAAAGATCGAAATTCTCACCATCGTTGAATTCGTGTTCGAGAAGGCCGAGGGAGGATCCGGTATTCTCTCCGAGGAGCATCGGTGTATTCCCCGCCTTTAATCCGTGCGTATGCACCTTGACGAAAACGATGTTTTCCATTCCGGAAACCGAGATCCCCGCTTCGATCCAGTACTTTATCCTGTCGCGGGTGACGGGATTGGTCCTGCTTATATCCCCGTTTTCTATACCGGGGAACAATACGCGGCTTCTTTTCTTCCAGTTCAGTGTGAGCGGGCCCTGGATCAGAAGAAGATCCCCCGTATCCTTTCCGTTGAAAACGACGTCTCGGCCACGATCGTGGGACTTCGGTCTCAGTGGGTCGTCGTCGGAGAAATATATGGAGTTGATCTTTCTCGTCTGCCCTTCGGCCGGCGAACAGGGAAGCGTAAAGTCCGCGTAACAACCGGTATCGCGCAGCAGCGTGATCTCGTTGTCAAGCCCGCACCAGCGGCCGTCTTTTCTCGAATTGTCGAGGGCCCAGTTTCCGTGTATGAATCCGTACATTCGTTTTCCGCTGATGCCGTCGACGGGTAGCAAGCCGTGCCCGACAAGCTGCGACTTGAATCTCTCCATCTTTTCCACGAACAGTTCGGGAGTGTCGTAATCGTGGTGAATATGGATCTCGACTTCGCCGAAACCGCGCCTGCAGTGCAGGGCGAGATTTTCGAGAATCGCCGGTTCATACTGCTCCTGCGGGAAAAAATACGTGTGCTGCGGCTTGCGTCCGCGGCAGTCCGCATGCCCCGCATACCTTTCTTCATACCGGTCTATCCAGTTGCAGACCCGTTCCATCTGGAGCTGCGCGGGATCGCCTGGTCTCTGTTCCGGTTCGAAATGGTCGACGAAGGCGAAAAGGATGCTGATTTTTCCGGGCGGTCTCCTGTATTCTAATCTCTGCCGGATGTATTCGCGAATCCATATGTGCGTATCCTTGAACAGATCGACCTCCCGGTCATAACATCACGATGATCTTGATTCCCGCTATCAGGCCGGCCATGGCGACAAAGGTCCAGAGAAACAGCGATCTGGTGAAAAGGCGCTGGTGGTAATCGAAATGACGCCTGGCGAAAAGCGAGAGAAGAGTACAGAGAGCGATCAATATATACAACACCTCGTCATAGGTTCTTGAGAGGAAAAAAGCCGAGACGAAATACCCGGAGATGGAAAGCTGCATGAATTCGGCGTAAAAAGCGAACTGCGTTCCCCGTGCGTATTTTTGTACGGCCCCCATCTCCCTGAAGGAAGTCACGATCATCATCAGCCAGACGAATAATCCCGCAAGTCCCAGTTCGGACATGCAAAGGACGACCGAGTTGTGAGCGGTTATATGGTGGTGGTTGGTAAAATTGTGATATCCGACTCCCAGGACGGGTCGCCATTTCAAGAGGTTGAGTCCGGACGCCCACGCGTCAATTCGCCCGCTCGCCGATGCTTCGCTCGTGGACATGTCGGACATTCTGCCCGGCCCGACGGCGAGAATGGCGGCGCCCAGAAGAAATCCGATCGCCAGCCCCTTGACATATCCGATCCTTTTGCACAACAAGAAAATCAAAACGGCCAGAAGGCCGAGAAAGGTTCCCCTCGAATTTGTCAGATAGAGAGCGTAGACCAGCGTCAGCAGCATGATTCCCCAAAGCGCCCTCCGGGCGATACCGGTCTTCTTTTTCACGATTTGGATTATCGCGAGCGGTGTGAAAGCCAGAATCGTCAGGCCAAGATCGTTCGGATCGTCAAAGATTCCTATCCATCGTATCCTGTCCTCGAACATGGTCTGCCCCGCGATATCGTATCCGCGAACATACTGTAGGATCCCGTTGACCGAGAGCAGAAATACCATGAAAAAAAGAAGGTAGAAGGTCTTTTCCAGTTGTTCCTCGCTGCCCACAAGATTGACTATCATGAAAAACAGGAGATAGACATTAAGAAAATCATTAAAAGCCTCATAGGCGCCCGACAGGTAGAGATGCTGCAGATGACTCAAAGGCAGAAGCAGGAAGAAAATCAGCATCAGGACACCCTGTCGCGTGTCCACCAGCCTGAAAGCGCTTTTCCTGACGGCGGCGTGGAGGAGGAGCGTTCCGAGAAGGGCCATGGCAAGCAGAAAGATCAAAGGTTTTCCCTTCAACGCCGTTACGAATTCCTGAGGGCGCAGGTAGGTCATTATCAGGTATATGAGAAGTCCCTGGTACGGATAGAAGAAAACGATCGTTACGACGACGCCTCCCGCGAATACGGCAAGGGCTGTCTTGACGGAGAAAAGCAGAAGGGTTATCGCGAATAATGCGAATACTGTCGCCAGAACCGGTATTACAGATCTGTTTCCCATCGGTTGGGAAGTTTATGGCAATCAGGAATCGATCGCAACCGATATTTGTATCCCGCCCGCCGTATCGAACGGGTCAGCGGGGTTTGACCGCCGCCTGCAGCCTGTTTCTTACCATCTTTACGACCGCCGGATTCGATTCCTCCTCGAGCCTGCTCAACGCCTCCCCGCGGTCAAGGTAGCCGTTCCTGACGAGGCCGGCCAGTTCGAACGCGTATGGATGGAATCCGAAACGTTCCTTGTGAACGTCTATGCCCAGGGCGTTCAACAGGCAGTTTGTCGAGTTCGGATCGGTATCGTCCGGTTTTTCCCAGCCGAGTGCGGCGATCTTTTTCAGGATCTCCTCCTCGTCGTATTCAAGGAAAGCGAGGGGGCTGACGTTGTGCGGAAACCGGTCGGGCATCGCGAAGTGTTCTTCCGTGAGGAAATAATTGTCGATGTCGGCGCCGACGATCTTTCTCATAGGTTCGGTGAACTGTTCCTGCATGCTTCGGATCATGTCGGGATTGTTCCTGAAGATCGAGGCTTCCACGGGCGCCTGTCCGGGAGACCAGCCGTAGAATATAATGGGGATATTTCCCTCCACCGCCATCCTGAGGGCCACGAACTTCACTATGCCCATGCAGGAGGTGCATATCGAACTCGCCCTTTCGAGTCCCTTTCTCGAATAAATATCCTCGCTTGCGCAGTGCAGGAAAATCCTGCTCAGGATATCGAGACGCGGCTTGTACAGGATGTGGTCGACGCCCAGACCCTCGACGACCTTCCTGATGTTGTCGAGCGATTTCGGCGATATGAAGCCGTTATCGAGCGTCATGGCGAGAATGGACAGGTTGTATTCCTTTTTAAGGACGGCCATCGTGTGGGTCGAGTCCTTGCCGCCGCTGTAAGCCATGATCGCGTCATAACCGCCCTTTTTTCTTTTTTCCTTGAGAAGTTTTTCGAATTTGGCGCGGTACTTTTCCATCGATTTTTTAAGACGTTCCCGATCCTTGGACATCCTGCAGAAATTGCATACGCCTTCCCCGTCGAACTGGATCCCAGGGTACGTATCCGGCAGAACGCATCTTGTGCAAATCGTCATCGTATCACCTCTCCGGGCGGTCACCGCCTGAAAACGATCCTGGGTGAAGGAGGCAGTATCCTCAATGTCCTTGTTGCCGCCTTCTTTCTTTCGAGGTCTTTCCACGCCCTTTCGACCTGTTCGGTCTCCATGCCGAGCACTTCCGCCGTCTTCTCCACGGAAACGCCGTTCAGCACGGCGTACATGACAAGGTCGAGGGTCTCGTACGGCATGCAGAAATAGAAGTCCTTGTCGCTGACCGGCAGGCTGTACGTATCGGGGCTGGGGGTCCTGTCGATGATCTCACGCGGCACGCCGAGATACCTTCCCAGGGCGAAGACCTGCGCCTTGTACAGGTCGGTCAGGGGTTCGATGTCGACGCCCCCGTCTCCGAATTTCACGAAGAACCCCTGTGCGGTCTCGGGCAGGTTCGTGGTGCCGCACACTATGCAATATCTCTTCTCGGCCTCGTAGTAGAGTTGCGTCATCCGCACTCTCTGCTTGATGTCGTTGGCCGCCATCATCTCCAGATAATCC
Organism: Candidatus Krumholzibacteriota bacterium; assembly: GCA_041309605.1. Taxonomy (GTDB): domain Bacteria; phylum Krumholzibacteriota; class Krumholzibacteriia; order Krumholzibacteriales; family Krumholzibacteriaceae; genus JALOPX01. Next base: position 20,048 of record JBFYZH010000089.1, on the reverse strand, counting down.
TCGTGGGCGAGCCTTTTCGACTCTATCGTACCGTCAGCGAGTTCCATGTCGAGGTGGTACGCGCTGATCCTGTCGCGTTCGAGAAGGTCCTGGGGAAGAGTGAGGCGGAACCTCAGGCCGCCGTTGTAATCGGGAAAATATTTTCTGACGACCGCATTTCTCTTGTCGTAGACGCCGAACGACCTAACCATGGGGGTTATTTCGACCTCGTTGCATTCGATCCCCAGTTTCTCGGCGCATTTACGCCCATATTCCCTGCTGACCGGATTCGAATCGAGCTCGGGCAGCAGCACGCCGAAGACGCGCTCCGGACCGAGAGCCCTGACGGAGAGGGCTCCGGCCACTGCCGAGTCTATCCCGCCGCTGAGCCCTATGACGATTCCCTTCCTGCGAAAATTGTTCTTCACCTGGTCGCGTATGAAATCGACAAGCTGTCCGGCGATATCCTCCACATCGATATCGAGCACGTTCCTGTTGAATTCCATTTATGGGGTCCTTTCATTGAAGGGTTTTAGTGGTGATTTTTCCCGTGGTCGTCTTCGGAAGCGATTTTTTCATCTCCACGATCTTCGGCACCATGAAGTCCTCGAGAGTCCGGGCGCAGTGAGCCAGTATATCCTGTTCGCGCAACGTGGAACCGTCCTTCAGCACGACGAAGGCCTTGACGGCCTCTCCGAGAACCTCGTCCGGAACGCCTATCACGGCCGCTTCGACGACATCCTCGAGTGCATATATGGCGTTCGCCACTTCCTTGGGGCTAACCTTTTCCCCCCTGCTCTTTATAATATCGTCCTTTCGGGCGACGAAATACAGATACCCTTCTTCGTCCATCTTGAAAAGGTCCCCCGTGTAGAGCGACTGTTCCCAGGGATGTATGCCGGGGCGGAGCCTCTCCGATGTTTCCTTCGGCAGTTCCCAGTATCCTTTCATCACGTTCGCCCCGCGCACGACCAGTTCTCCTATCGCCCCCGCACTTGCAATAATTTCGTTGTTTTCATCGACGAGGTAGACCTGTTCGTTCGGCATGCCTTTCCCGACCGAATCGGGTCTGCGGTCGAGCTGGTCGGGGGGAAGATAGGAGACCCTCTTGCATTCGGTCAGCCCGTACATCGAATAGATCGTCGTCGCCGGGAATGCCTTCCGCAGGCCCCTTATATGGCTTGCTGGAAGTGCCGCCGCGGTGTTCGTTATATATCTCAGGCCGCTGAAATCCTCCCTGCCCAGATCCTTCATCTGAAGAAGTATGGCCGAAATCGTGGGGACTATGGGAAACCCGGTCGCCTTCTCTTCCTTTATAAGGTTGATTATCTGGTACGGATAGGTGAACGATTTTTCGAGCACCACGGTGCCTCCGAACTGCGCCGCCATCAGTATCTGGTAAAGGCCGTAGTCGAAGGAGAGGGGGAGCACGTTCATTATTATATCGTCCCCGGTGTTTTCAAGGTAGGTCGTGATGGATGTGGAGGCTGATACGATATTATGATGCGTGAGCATGACCCCCTTGGGATTGCCCGTCGAACCGGAGGTATAGATCAGCGCTGCGAGGTCGATATCTATCGCTTTTCCTTCCGGTCGTGTTTCCGGCATCTTCTCGATAGCCTCATGCCATTCGAGAAAACGGACGCCGCCCGGCATGCAGTCGCGGATGGCGGGCGTCACTTTCCCGGCGCAGATGACGGTCTTCAGGGAAGGGATCGATGAAACCGCCGTCACGGCGCTTTTCCACCTTGCAGAATGGGTTATCAGCGCCGAAGCCCTGCAGTTGCCGAGGATATACGATATCTTGGCCGCCTTGGTCGTGGGGTTGATCACGAGGAACGTGGCGTCGGCCTTGAGGGCCGCCCATATCGAAATTACAGTCTCGGGCGAGTTGTCGACGAGGATCGCCACCCTGTCGCCGTACCGTACGCCGCTTCCGCGCAGGGCGTGAGCGAGCCGGTTCGCCTCCGCGTCGATTCCGGCGAACGTCAACCTGCGTCCGGAGCAGACAAGAGCCTCTTTCCCGGGCGCCGCGGCCGCGCTTCTTTCGAGGAATTCCTGAACCAGCATCGTCTTTCCCGCCAGTTTCCCGAAGTACCCTGTATCTCAGCCCTTCTTTTTCGCCACGTACCCCACGAGCCTGCTGAGCGAGTCGAAGTTGTCGGGAACGAGTTCCTCGTCGAGAACCTCTATATCGAATTCGTCCTCGATGAAACCGACAACTTCCAGAACGCCCGTGGAGTCGATGATCCCCGACTCGAGGAACGAATCGTCATCGCCGAGCGACGAATCGTCCGATCCGAACAGGAAATTCTTCACTATAAAGTCCTTAATCTTTTCCCTGATCTCCAAGAGACCCTCCCTGTTTTGGTTATTATTATTCCGACGGCCGGCGGTTCAAGACCCGTCCGGGCATCCGGTCCAACCGGGCAATTCATCCTTCCATAAGACAATCACGCTAGCAAGAAAAAGTCCAACTGTCTTTATAAATATAAGGATATGCCTGTAATCCGGGATTATTCCTGCGACGATCCCGTCCCCGGCCGGCCCGCCATGCAAGCCTGCCGTCAATTCCAAGGCGCCGCTCAGGGGATAAGACCTTTCAGGAAGGGATTATGTCTTCTTTCCCTGCCTATCGTAGTCGAGGGACCGTGTCCGCAGTGGACGGGCGTATCGTCCGGGAGTGTGAACAGCTTCGTCCTGACCGATTCGAGAAGCATATCCATATCGCCGCCGAAAAAGTCCGTCCTTCCTATCGATCCGGAAAAAAGTGTATCCCCGGCAAAGACCATGCCGCACGTAAGGATCGATATCCCCCCAAGGGTATGCCCGGGTGTATGAAGCACCCCGGCCGAGACCTCTCCGAACCCGATCTCGCCCGGCTCGGAAAGAAGCGATGATACCTCCGGATACTCCACGTCGCCCATGCCCCACAACGGGGAATCATCGACGGACAACCTCATCGTTTCGATATCGTCCGCGTGCATGGCCAACCCGATCCCGAATCTGCGCATGAGCGGGGCGGCGGCGGCCATGTGGTCGCTGTGACCGTGAGTGAGGACGATCGTCACCGGGACAAGTCCGGCTCCGGTGATATGATCGGCGATGGCTCCGGCATTTCCTCCCGGATCTATGATCAGGGCTTTTCCGGTTTTCGAACAGGAGACGATAAAACAGTTCGTCTCGAGAGGTCCCACCACCAGCCGAGCCACGTCTATTCCGGTTTTTTCAGTCATGATCTCCCGCTCCGGAGGGGCACGCCAGCGCTCCGGTCGGACAAACAAGCGCCGCCTGCCCGCAGGGGCGGCATCGCTCGGGGAACAACCGCAAGGTCAGTCCCTCGATAATGAGCGCTTCACTCGGGCAGACGGCAGAACAAGCACCGCACGCCATGCATATGCCGCGATCTATGACGATCACGGCCTCTTTTTCTTTTTTTTCACGCATCGTTATTATAGCTCTTGTGCGGTTTTATTTCAACCTCATGTATCGATAAAAAGAAAGTTTGTACGCGAAAATCATCCATGAGCGCCCGGGACTTTCGCGCCCGCCCGGCGATCATAAGGCGCAACGCAACGTCCTCAGAAGGAGCGCGGGGCTGGTCTTCAGGAGGACCCTGATAATTCTTGCGGGATCGATTCCCGCCTGACCGAGCAGCCCCTTTTCCCCTCCCAGGTTTTTCAGAAGCCTGTTCATCTGTGGGTCGGATATCCGGTACAGGACCCGCGCCGTTTTGTAGAACAGGTCACTGGACCTGCCGTATGATCTGTTCCATTCCTTCGTGTACCCGTCGAGGGCTTTTTTGGATGTGTCGCCCTTCTCCAGAGCGCCACAGACGACAACGGCCGCCGCCCTGGAGGCCGCGATCGATTCGATGACACCGCCGCCTGTCAGCGGGTTGTTCTGATTGGCGGCCTCGCCCGTCACGATATATCCGTCCGTGGCAAGGGATCGGAGCCTTTTCGCCACCGTACATCCGCCAACGATCAGGCGACGACGCCGTCCCAGGGGACATCTTTCTTCCAGGAACCGTTCGAGGCAGGCGAAGGCCGTCAGCCCGCCGGATTCGAGAGGGTTTATGCCGGTACCGACGTTCGCGCTGCCTGGTCCCTTGGGGAAAACCCAGGCGTAACCCCCGGGCGCGAATCGACGTCCAATATGAAATTCCACGTATCCGCGGGAGACATCGATCCCTTCAACCAGCTCCTGCGCGCATGAGAGGATATCGCCCGGGGAGCAACTGTCTTTCAGAAACGCCCACCTGGGTGAAAGAGATTCCACGCCGTCCGCTCCGACGACGACCCGGCTTCCAGCCTCATATTCCTCGCCCGCTGCCAGATCGCGGATCTTCACGCCCGTCACGGCGCCGGCCGTATGGATAAGCCCGGTCACCTGGTGGCCGGTGCGCAGTACGGCCCCCTTTTCCACGGCGATATCGGCAAGCCGTCTGTCGAAAAGCTCACGGTCGACGACATAGCCGATCCCGGGCATCTCTTTTTCGTACCTGGTTTTGTCGGGAGCCACGATTACAACGCCGTTGATAGTCGCCGAGATATCTTCCTGCCGGATATCGATGTGACGCCTCACGGCGGACGCCGGGCCGATGGCCTCGGCGCATCTCACCGGGAAACCGATCCGGCCGCGTTTTTCGACAAGAAGGGTCGAGAACCCCCCTCCGGCGATCCCGGCGGCCGCGACGCACCCGGCGGGTCCGCCGCCGATTACAACTGCATCGAAACGATCGGTCCTCATCAGAAGTAATAATAGGCGCTGAGGGCAAGCGACAATCCCGAGTAGTCCATGTCGAAGTTGAAGTTGTGTATGTCGAATTTGCTCTGTGACATCTGGTAGCGGCCCTCGAGTCCCGCGCCGTACCTGTTGGTGATATAGTAGCGCATTCCGAATTCCGCGTGCAGGCCGGCCTGATAAGAATTCTGTTCCACGTTCTCGTCAGGAAGATCGTACACGTCGCCGTTTTCCCTGAACGAATCCGTCCGGAGCCTGACCATCGGCACGACTCCGGAAAAACCGCCCGAAAGATAGGGTGTCAGAGTACGAACCTTGGGCTCGACGAAGTAATAACCGAATCCGATGTCGAAAGAGTAGTAATAGATCTTTAGCTCCCGTTCGAAATCGAGTTTCATCAGCGGAGGGTCGGCTTCCGGATCGGGATCCAGGGTGAAAAAATACCCGATGCTCCGGTTCTTCAGGTAGCAGAAGGAGACGTTCGCCCTCAGGAAGTGGAATGGAGTGAGCATCCTTTCATAACCGATCTGGACGAAAGGCGCCGTCGAGATACCCTCGAAATAATCCTCTCCACCGCGAAGATCCGCCCAGATACCCAGATGTTCGGTAAGGTAGTCGTCACTTGGCCCGTCGATGAATCCCATGCTGAAACTGAAATTATTTGTCGGGATCGGACCGAAATATTTTTTCTGCCTGTAAGAAGGCGCGGCTGCCGCCTGGCATGCGAACAGCATGGCCAGAACCGGGATCAGGAGCATGGAGATTTTTTTCATGAACACTCCGATCTTGTTATTGGACCGCGGTCATAGTCTCAGGTTAAAATTAACCGCCACGAGCTTCCAAGTCAATCCCAACATAGTCCCTACGATAGGCTCATTCGTTCGGCACGAGGCAAAGGAATTCAAGGTGTCCGTCGCCCGTGTTGACGAACGAGTGCATCCTCCCTCCGGGAACGAAAATGAAATATCCCCTTTCGAAGGGTTTTTCCTCTTTCTCGAACAACAGTTTTCCGGATCCGGCGACGATGTAGATTTCGTGTTCCCATTCATGGGAGTGGTAGGGCGTGCGTCCCCCGGGCCCGACATCGAACAGTCTCATTGTGAAATGCGGGGCCCCGTCGTCCCCTGAAATCAACCGGCGCATGGTTACATGCGCGGCGCCATCCATCCTGACTTCCCCGGCTTCCACGGCCATGGCTTTCATCATCTTGAGTTTCGGCATCGGATATTTCCTTTCGTCCGGGCCCCCTTATGTGAAAAAGATAATAAGATAACCGGCCGCCATACAAGTGTTTTTAAGGTCCGGTGCCCGGTTCCTGCCTGAGACCTTCTTCGTCTTGACATGCCTTCCCGGCCGGTACTATTCTGGGGCGCTGGCAGGTTCCCATTTTGCGCGCCGGCGCGCGCGTGCCATGGCCGCCTTGAGACTGGAGACCGATGCTCAGAGTAATTTTCGTCTGCACGGGGAATACGTGCAGAAGCCCGATGGCCGAAGCGATCGCTCGCTTCATGATCCCCGAATCCTGGAAAGACCGGGTGAGGTTCGGTTCGGCGGGGATATCCGCCTGCGAAGGCGCCGGGGCGACCTTGTATGCGGCCGATGTACTCGGTGAAAAGGGGATGGAACTGAGGGGCCACTGTTCGGCGCGGTTTTCTGCGGAGATGGCCGGGGATGCCGATCTGATCGTCGCGATGACCCGGGAGCATGCCGCGCATATCGCCGCCGCATGGCCCGATGCCGGGAGGAAGGTGATCGTTCTTGGAAGTCTCGATCCCGGGCGGAACAATCCCGACATCTCCGATCCTGCCGGAGGGACGAGGGATGATTACGCCGGGACAAGGGACGAGCTTTTTCCCCTTGTCCGGCGTCTTATCGAATATATAAACGGACGATTCGGTCCGGGATCGTCCGCTTGACGTGAATCGATCAGGTGACGATCGCCAAGGTATTATTCCGCAAGGTGTTGTGACCGCACGCCCCGGCTTTTCCGATATTCTGGATATTTCAGCGCAAAATGAAATTTTTGATTGCCGTCGAACCGCCTTATAACTATAATAGCGGGGGTTGTCGATTCCGCAGAGGACAACGGGTACTTCACTGGGACAACTGTCCGGGATCCACCATGCCGGAACCGTAAAGGAGTTCAGGATGTCGTTGAAGAAATCGGAAAAGATATGGATGGATGGAAAGTTCGTTGACTGGGATGATGCCAAGATCCACGTTTGTTCTCATGTAATCCACTATGGAACATGTGTTTTTGAGGGGATAAGATGTTACAAAACGAAAAAAGGATCGGCGATATTCCGCCTGCATCCCCATATAAAGCGTCTCTACAATTCCTCGAAGATGTACAGGATGGAACCTCAGATCCCGTTAGACGAATTCATGGAAGCCTGCAGGGAGATCGTCCGGGTCAACAAGATGGAAGCGTGCTATGTAAGGCCCGTGGTTTACCGGGGATATGATTCGCTGGGAGTCAACCCTTTCCCCAATCCGATAAACGCATTTATCGTCGTATGGGAATGGGGAAAGTACCTGGGACCGGAAGCTCTCGAGCAGGGAGTCGACGTATGTGTTTCAAGCTGGGACAGGATAGCTCCGAATACTCTTCCGGCGCTGGCCAAGACGGGAGCCAATTATATGAACTCCCAGCTCATCAAGATGGAGGCGCTGGTAAACGGTTTCGCCGAAGGGATCGCGCTCGACACGAACGGATATGTCAGCGAAGGAAGCGGAGAGAACATTTTCCTTGTACTTGACGGAACGGTCATTACCCCGCCTCTTGGAGCGAGCGTTCTGCCCGGGATCACGCGCAACTCGGTCATGGAGTTGGCGAAGGATCTCGGATTCGAAGTGCGCGAACAGCTCGTTCCCAGGGAGATGCTTTATATCTCGGACGAAGTTTTCTTCACCGGCACGGCCGCGGAGATATCCCCGATACGAAGCATCGACAAGATAAAGATCGGCGAGGGCAAACGCGGCCCCGTCACGAAGAAGTTGCAGGACCTTTTCTTCAAGGTCCTGAACGCCGAGGTCGAAAGCCACATGGACTGGCTTGACTTCATATAGATCTGGTTCTCGGCCCGGTGAAATTCCTGACTCGAGGACGTTCTGACTGGGAGGGCTTCTTGAAGATAGCCGTAGGATCGGATCATCGTGGGTACCTCCTGAAGGAACGCTTGAAGAAAATGCTCGAAAAGCTGGGGCACGAGATCGTCGATCTCGGGTCCATGAACGCCGAACCTGCCGATTACCCCGATTTCGGCATCCCCGTGGCTGAGATGACGGCCAAAGGCGATGTCGACCGGGGTATCGTCGTCTGCGGTAGCGGCATTGGCATGTCGATAGCGGCGAACAAGGTAAAGGGAGTCAGGGCCGCTCTTTGCAGGACCGTGGATGAAGCCCGCATGACCAGACGGCACAACGATTCCAACGTGCTGGCCCTGTCGGAGAAAAGCGGCGACGATCCGCAGGTGGAGGACCTCGTAAGGATCTGGCTGGAAACCGAATTCGAGGGCGGGCGGCACCGGCAGAGAATCGACAAAATACGCGATTACGAAAACAACAGCCGTTAGAGCGGCGGAACCCTTCAGGGGGATGACCATGTTCAACGAAAATCTGTTCAAATATCTGGAAGATTCCGACCCCGAGATAATGGAGACGATGAGAGGCGAGCTGGACAGGCAGCGTACACAGCTGGAACTCATAGCGAGCGAGAATTTTGCGAGCAGGGCCGTGTTGGCCGCGCTGAGCAACCCCATGCAGAACAAGTATGCCGAAGGATATCCCCGTAAAAGGTATTACAGCGGATGCAAGTTCGTGGACCAGGCCGAGGAACTGGCGCGCGAGAGGGCGAAGACACTGTTCGGAGCGCAGTACGCCAATGTTCAACCCCATTCCGGAACGCAGGCGAACATCACCGCCTATCTCGCGTTGATCCAGCCCGGCGACAAGATAATGGGATTGAGCCTTTCCCATGGCGGGCATCTCTCGCACGGGCACCCGGTCAATTTTTCGGGTCTTTTCTTCAAGGTTGTCCATTACGAGGTCGACCCGGAGACAAAGATGCTCAACTACGACACTCTCGAAAAACAGGCCGTCGCTGAGCGCCCGAAACTGATCGTCGCCGGCGCGAGCGCCTATCCGAGGTTCTGGGACTGGGCGAGAATGCGAGGGATATGCGACAAGGTCGGAGCCTTTTTCATGGTCGATATCGCGCACATCGCCGGCTTGATAGCGGCGGGCGTGCATCCGAGCCCCGTTCCGTACGCCGACATAGTCACATCCACCACTCACAAAACGCTGCGCGGACCGAGGGGGGGGCTTATCCTCTGCCCCGAGAAGTACGCGGCCAATGTCGATAAGTATAATTTTCCGGGCACGCAGGGCGGTCCCTTCATGCATTGCATAGCGGCGAAAGCGGTCTGTTTCAAGGAAGCGATGTCGGACGATTTCAAGCGGTATCAGAAACAGGTTGTGGCCAACGCCGCCAGACTGGCTTCGGTGATGATGGAAAACGGATTCGAGGTCGTCAGCGGAGGGACGGACAACCATCTGTTTCTCCTGGACCTTTCGAACAAGGGGCTTACCGGCAAGGCGGCGGCGGCGAGCCTGCACAAGGCCGGTATGACAGTGAACAAGAACACGGTCCCTTTCGACACGCAGAGTCCGTTCGTCACGTCGGGCATCCGGGTCGGAACCCCGGCCCTTACGACACGAGGCATGAAGGAAGCGGAAATGGCCCAGGTTGGAGCCCTCATGACGAGGGTGCTCGGTAACCTTGAAGACGAGGATGTCATCGAGGAAGTAAGAAAGGGCGCGGAAGCGCTTGCGGCGCGGTTCCCGTTGTATGAATAAGCCGGGAAAGCCGTGTTCGTGACAGGACGGCGGGATGCTGGACGACGGATTCAAAAGACCCAGCTGGGATGAATATTTCATGAAGATAACGCATCTTGTCGCCGAAAGGTCCACGTGCCTTAGGCGCCGGGTCGGCGCGGTGATCGTCAAGGACAAGCGTATAATATCCACCGGGTACAACGGTTCTCCTAAAGGCCTGGCCCATTGCCTTGAGATAGGGTGCCTGCGGGAAAGAATGGGCATCCCTTCGGGTGAGCGGCATGAACTATGCCGGGGCGCGCACGCCGAGCAGAACGCCATCATTCAGGCTGCCGGAGGCGGGGCTTCGATCGAAGGAGCCACGATGTACTGCACGAACTCGCCATGTTCGACCTGCACGAAAATGATAATCAACGCGGGGATCAGGAGACTCGTGCTTGGAACCCGGTATCCTGACAGCCTCGGCGAGGAACTTATACGGGAAGCCGGAATCGAAACGATCTACCTTTCCCCGGCCTCTTCGGCGGACGCGCCGAAGGGCTGAAGATGCGAGGGGGATTATCTTGCGATGTCCAGCATGCGGCCATGATGAAGACAAGGTCGTCGACAGCCGGTCCACAAAGGAAAATTCCGCGGTCAGACGACGAAGGGAGTGCACCGCCTGCGGGCACAGGTTCACTACATACGAATATGTCGAGCACAGACCGGTAATGGTCGTGAAAAAGGACGGCCGCAGGGAGCATTATTCACGGGACAAGATCATTAACGGGCTTCTTCGCGCGTGCGAAAAACGCCCCGTATCGGCCGAGACTCTCGAAGCTCTCGTCGACGGGGTGGAGAAGGCGGTCTCGGGCCGTGTCAGGGACGAGATACCCACACAGGAACTCGGGAATGAGGTGATGTCAAGGCTTGCCGAGATCGATCAGGTGGCTTATGTGCGTTTTGCCTCGGTCTACAGGGACTTCAAGGACATCTCGCAATTCCTGCAGGAACTGAGGGGTCTTCTCGAAAAAAAGGATTGAATACGGTTTCCGCAGATCGGCATAATTTCCCCTTTCAGTTGAATCAGAATCCGGACAGGTTTATCCTGTGCGTGAACGTTTGTCAGCCGGCGATCATGAAGGGCCGGTAAAAGGAGGTTGCGATGGACTGGCGTAAGGTAACGGGGCGGTTGGTTTCGCGGGCAGTCCTCATCACGGTCCTGTTGGTTTCGGCGGCAGTGTCGCCCGGCATCGCCGGAGCGGAGGATGCGAGCGGAATCGTTTTAAGATATTCCCCGAAGGAAGGGCAGGTTCTCAAGTACAAGGGTTCGACGACGAACGAGGCCTTCATGCAGGGCAATGAGTTCGTCAGCGTTCATTCCGACGTCGCGGAGATCGTTTTTGCCAGAATGGTGGAAGAGGGAAAAATTGCGGTCAGGTTGAATTACCTCGAGTCTGCGGATAAAAGAGGAATGGCGGGATCCGCGCTCGAAGTATTCGAAAGCCCGATTCGAACGATCGGCACATCGATTGAAGTCATTGTCGACGCTTCAGGCAAGGTTATCGATACGATCGGCCAGATACCGGGGCTCAGAAGGGGAGAGCAGACCACCGAATACGTCGATAAGTGGTTTTTCGAACTGCCTTCGGATACCCTGGCGACAGGTTTTAAGTGGACGAAGGAACTGCCCGAAAAGGACGCGGCAACGGCCGAAAAAGAAACATCCGAGGAAGTCACCGGGCTGATCGGGACGATCGTCTTCGAACTGAAGAAGATCGAGAAGAAGGACGGGATCGATGTCGCGATCATTAAATATAAGGGGGATCTTAAGATCCATAACGATAGCGAACAGGGTGCGCTTGACGGCGAAGTGAAGGTCGAAGGGGACGCGAAGATCGCGGTCGACGGAGGATATCCGGTCGAGCTTAATTCCTCGTTCGAGATGAAGGGCAAGATGGTCACAAAGGACGAGTACACCGGCAAGGAAACCGAGCACGATGTTCAGCAGCTAAGGTATTCGGAGATAAAATTGGAAAAATAAACCGGGGGAAGCATTGCCGGGCGAAAAGGAAGAGAAACTCAGGGAGATGGGGTTTTTCGATCACCTCGAAGATCTCCGGTCAACAATAATCGATCTCCTTGTGGCGTGGAGCGGAGTATCGATCATCCTGTCGTTCGTATCGGGATATGTCCTCGAGTTCCTGCTTGCCGGAATCCCTTTGGAAAGTCTCTATTTCCAAGCGCCATTAGAGGCTTTCATGGTGCGCCTGAAGCTGAGTTTCATCATCGGGTTTCTCGTGACCTTTCCCTATCTGCTTTTCCGGGTCTGGGCTTTTGTCTCTCCCGGGCTCTTTACCAGGGAAAAAAAGGCGATTCTTCCGCTGATCGTTCCCGCCACGGCGCTTTTTTACCTGGGCGCGGCCTTCGCTTACTGGGTAATGATTCCCGTGGTGCTCGATTTTCTTCTGGCCTTCGGGACGGATAAATTGTCGCCGCTGATCTCCGTGGAGAAATATTTTGAATTCGTCGCCAGGCTCTGTCTGGCGTTCGGACTCGTTTTCCAGTTGCCCGTCGTCATCGTATCCCTCACTTCCCTCGGAATCGTATCGCCGACGGCGCTCCTGAGGCAATGGAGATGGGTCATCCTGCTGATATTCATCGTGTCCGCCGTAATGACACCGCCCGACCCGATTTCACAGCTTATCATGGCCTTGCCGCTGACCGTGCTTTTCCTGGTAAGCGCGACCCTGTCCATATTGATAGAGAGAAGAAGAAGATACAGGAAGATTGAGCGGGATCCGGTGGTTTCTTGACATCGGTCCCGGGGAAGTGCTACCTTCCATTATCAAGGCTCATCGAGGGCTTGCCGGGTCGGGAATGCGCCCGGCATGTTTAACCGGGCAGGATGGCTGATTCGGGAGAAGAAAGGAATCGCCGGGAATCAGATGGATTATTCCGACAAAGACATCTGTTCGATCTTTCAGGACCCCGTCCGGGAGGATCTCGATACCCTCGAAGAAAGACTTCGCGATATTCTCCGCTCGGACATACCGCTCATAGACGATATAGGCGGATATATCAATATGACGCCCGGGAAAAGGCTCCGCCCGAATATACTCCTGCTTGCTTCAAGAAGCGTCAACGGCGACAACGAAACGGCGATCACCGGCGGACTCGCCGTCGAACTGATTCATACCGCGACGCTGATCCACGACGATATAATCGACAGGCACAGGATGCGGCGCGGCAGCGAGACGATATACTCCAAGTGGGGCAGAAACGTGGCGACGATCATGGGGGATTTTCTCTATTCAAAAGCTTTCGCGTGTCTCGGCCGGGCCGGCCTTCACGAGATAATGGAGATACTTGCGAGAACGACGAATGTGATGAGCGCCGGAGAGATGATGCAGTTTCAGCTCGCGCGCAACATCGAGATCAGCGAGGACAGGTACATGAATATGATATACAGCAAGACCGCCTCGCTTTTTTCCGCGTCGGGTGAATGCGGGGCCGTCACGGTGGGCGAGGGCAACGGTAACGGCTCGCGGGAACGATATTCGCTGTTCGGCACGAACATCGGGCTGGCCTTCCAGATAACCGACGATCTTTTCGATTATATCGCCGTCGGCGACAGGATAGGTAAGCCTGTCGCTTCTGATTTTACCGACGGCAGGGTGACGTTGCCGTTCATCACCGCATTCCGTAACGCGCCGGACCTTAAAAAAAAGAGGGTCAGCGAACTTTTCCATGCCGGATTCACCGGGGATGAGGAATGGGGGGAGGTCGTGTCGTTCGTTCAGAATTACGGTGGCGTGGAATATTCTCTGAACAAGGCCAGGGAACTCGGAGAGATGGCGAAGGAGTCGCTTCGCGCGGTCGCGCCTTCACGCGAAAAGGACGCGCTTTTCCACGCGGCGGATTATGTGATCAGGCGGGTGGACCCTTTCTCCTCCTGACGGCGACTCCCGGCCGGGGGGCGTCCGATTTATCCCAAGGGACTACGCGCTGACACGGATTTTCCGGTGAGTAACATGGAAGCACTTTACTACGACAGGAAGACCGACGGAAGGGTGGGATGTCTTCTCTGCCCGAACCTCTGCGTGATCGCTCCAGGGAAATGCGGAAAATGCAGGCTGAGAAAAAACGAAAACGGCATGCTCGTGGCGCTTTCGTACGGCAATACGGTCACGGTGGCCGTCGACCCGATCGAAAAGAAACCGCTCTATCACTTCCTGCCTGGCAGCAGGATCCTGTCGCTGGGGCCGAACGGATGCACGCTCGAATGCGATCACTGCCAGAATTGGAATATTTCGCAGAAGGAAGCGCCGGTAACGTTCATCCCGCCGGAAAACCTCGCGGAGCTCGCCAGGGAGAATGGATCGGCGGGGGTGGCATTTACTTATACCGAACCGCTTCTCTGGATCGAGTACCTTCTGGACGCGGCCCCCATGCTGGCCGCGGAAGGGTTGAAATCCGTCGTCGTTACCAACGGCTACATCAACGAGGAACCGGGAAGGCGGGTTGCCGCGGCCGTCGATGCGTTCAACATCGATCTTAAGAGTTTCAACGACGACTTCTACAGGGATTACTGCGGCGGAAGCGTAGAACCGGTAAAGCGCTTCATAGCGATCGCCAGTGGCTCTTCGCACGTGGAAGTGACCACGCTGGTGATCCCCGGCCTGAACGATTCTCCCGAAGAGATGGAGGCCCTGGCGCGGTGGCTTTCCGGAATATCGAGAGAGATACCGCTGCATCTTTCCAGGTTCTTCCCGAGATTCAGGATGAGCGGAAGGGAGCCTACTTCCGCCGGCGTATTGAAGCGTTCGTACGAAATCGCGAGAAGATACCTTGATTATGTATATATTGGTAATATATTCATCGAAGGTACGGAGAGTACATTCTGTCCGGATTGCGGCGAAAAGGTGATAATCCGGACCGGTTATTCCGTCGAAATGCCCGGGACCGGAGGGGTTTGTCCCCGATGCGGAACCAGGGTCAAGGGGGTATGGGATTAAGTGGCGACAACTGCTCCGAAGACACTGGCTAAAAAGATCATCAATGCGGCCTGGACCAAGAAGGCCGACGACATCGTGCTGCTGAACCTGAAGAAGATATCGGGCATGACGGATTATTTCATCATATGCAGCGCGGCGAGCGACGTGCACGCCCGTGTCATCGCCGATCATATCGTGGACACCTTCAGGGGCAAGGATGTCGTTGTTCACGTGGAAGGGTACGAATCCAGCCACTGGATACTGATAGATTGTTTTACCGTCGTTCTTCATATATTCAGGCCGGAAGTAAGGGAATATTACGGTCTTGAAAAACTCTGGGGGGACGCGCCGCGAGAGGAATTTCCCGATGGCGCCTGAGAAAAACCATGCGCAGGAGCCTTCCGCGCGCACGAAGGTCACAAAAGCCGTCGAGGATGCGCTCGAGGCCATCGGGATCGGCGCCGCCGCCCGGGATATACAGATCGAACGTCCAAACGATCCCGGTAACGGTGACCTCAGCAGTAATATCGCGCTGGTGACGGCCAAACGGCTGGGCGGTAATCCAAGGGAACTCGCCGGACGGCTGAAAGACTCCATACACTTCGATGCGGAATTCATCGACAGGATAGAGGTGGCCGGCCCCGGTTTTCTTAACTTTGCCTTCTCTAAGGGCTGGCTCACGAAACAGGTGGGGATCATCAACAGTTGCGGCCGGGATTATGGAAAATCCGAGATCGGCAGGGGAAAAAAGGTCCAGGTAGAGTATGTGTCCGCCAATCCCACGGGACCCCTCGTAATCGTCGCGGCCCGGGCCGCAGCCGTCGGATCGGCGCTGGTCAACATCCTCAGGAAAACGGGGCATGAAGTGGAATCGGAATACTACCTTAACGACGCGGGAAGCCAGGTCGGAAAACTCGGCGTATCGCTGATGACCCGTTTCATGCAGCGCATCGGCGAGGATGCTCCCTTTCCCGAAGACGGGTACCCGGGCGATTACCTGGTGGATATTGCGGGGCTGATTCCCGAGCAGGATGGAAGACTCTGGCTGGCGAAGGGTCCGCAGGAAGCTCCGGCCATCTTCGGAGACTGCGCGCTTTCGCATATCATCGGATGGATCAGGAAGGATCTCGAGGACTTCGGGGTGGTTTTCGACGGCTTCTTCAGGGAATCGAGCCTTCACGCCGATGGCGGGGAGATAGCGAAGACGATCGAACTTTTCAGGTCGAAAAACGCGGTTTACGAGGATGACGGGGCGTTGTGGTTCAGATCGACGGATTTCGGCGACGAGAAGGACCGGGTTCTCGTCCGCAGCGACGGTACACCGACCTATTTCCTCGCCGACGCAGCTTACCATCTGAACAAGTTCAGGCGCGGTTATTCGCGCGTGATCGATATATTCGGCCCCGATCATCACGGGCACATAGGCAGGTTGAAGGCGGCCGCGGCCGTATTCGGCGCTTCGGACGACTGGCTCGACATCATGACGGTGCAATGGGTTAGGCTCATCGAGGACGGCAGGCAGGTGAAGATGTCGAAACGGGGCGGGGAATTCGAAACGCTCGGGAGTCTCGTGGAGGATGTGGGAACCGACGCGTCGAAATTCTTTTTTCTTATGAGGAAGATCAACGCTCATCTCGATTTCAACCTGACATTGGCCCGGAAATCGTCCGATGAGAACCCGGTCTACTACGTTCAGTACGCCCACGCGAGGATCTGCAGCGTGATCGCATTTGCGGGCGAAGCCGGCGTCAGGCTTCCCGAAGACCTGTCCTGCACCTCGCGGCTCTGCGAACCGGAAGAGCTCGAGCTCATCAGGAACCTTGTGATCTTTCCGCACCTGATCGAAGGCGCGGCCGAATCGAGCGAACCCCACAGGCTCACGGGTTACGCTCAGCAGCTTGCCGCCTCATTCCATCGTTTCTATCATATATGCAGGATCGTATCCAGCGACGAACGTCTCAGCGAGGCCAGGCTTCTTCTGGCCGAGGCTACGAGGACGGTGCTTTCGGAGTCGCTCAGGCTCCTGGGCGTGTCGGCGCCGGATCACATGTGATTCCGGATGAGAGGACCGGATTGCCGTGGTGAACGGCCTTCGTCAGTACGCCACGGGAGGGAGGATCGCAATGAGCATCGTGATAGTAGGATCGGTAGCGGTCGATACCATCGAAACGCCACGGGGGAAGGTTGAAAGGGCCCCCGGCGGTTCGGCCACCTATTCGTCGATTATCGCATCCTTCTTCTGCCCCGTGAAACTCGTCGGGGTGGTGGGGGACGATTTCTCCGGGCGGCACAGGGACCTGCTGAAATCGCGGAACATAGACCTCGGAGGTCTTGAAACGGTCCCGGGGGGGAAGACGTTTTTCTGGCGGGGAAGGTACGGGATCGATCCGAACGAGCGTGAAACCCTGGTGACCGAATTGAACGTGTTCGAGAGATTCAGCCCGGTACTTCCCGAAAGTTATCGGACGACCGGATATCTGTTTCTTGGAAATATCGACCCCGATCTTCAACTTTCCGTTCTCGACCAGGTCGGGCACAATGCCTGCGCCGGATGCGATACGATGAATTTCTGGATAGAAAACAAGCCGGACAGTCTCGCCGCGCTTCTTTCGAGGATCGATATACTTTTCGTCAACGACGGTGAAGCCCGGCAGCTCACCGGAGAATCGAATGCAATCAAGGCGGCGCGATCGATACTGGCCATGGGCCCCGGCGCAGTTGTCATTAAAAAAGGCGAACACGGCGCCATGCTTATGACGGAATCTTTCCGTTTCGTCACTCCGGCCTATCCGCTCGAGGAGGTAGTCGATCCGACCGGGGCGGGAGACAGTTTTGCGGGCGGATTCATGGGATGCCTCGCGGCGGCGGGCAATATCGGCGAATCGACTCTTAAAAGGGCGATGGTATATGGAACCGTGTCGGCAAGTTTCACTTGCGAGGATTTCTCTGTCGACAGGCTGGAAAAACTTGAGTTCGACGATATAAAGCGGCGTTTCAACGAACTGCTCGACATGATCCTGGTCTCCAGGGAGTCGTAGCCCCGATTTCAGGAGTTAAGGCACTTTTTTCGGTTTTTTCGAGCCCCTTCGTATTGAATTTTATAACAATTTGTGTTACAATGGATTAAATGCCGCCGGAGCGCGGTGAAAAGGAGAGTTGTTAATTGCTGGAAGAATTCCCCAAGCGGGATTTAATAGATGCGGCTGAAGAATTGATTCTCAAGATCCGGGATATCCAGTCCTGCAGGATAACCACCGATGCTTCGGGTAGGATCACGGAGATACATGTGGTGGCCGCAACGGACAGGCAACCGAAGATGATCGCACGGGACGTGGAAACATGCCTCAAGGCCCAGCTGGGGCTGGCGGTCGATTACAGAAAGATAGGTGTCGTGCTTCTAGAGGCTGTTCCGGAGCGAATGGAAGAGAAACCCTCCGGACCGGCCGATGATCGCCTCGATGCCATCGTCGAGGAGAGGTTGTCGGAATCGACGGAAAGAGGAATTGCACAAATGGAAAGATCATCTTCCGCGGAAAAACCGGCGCAACTGGAATTCCTGGAGGATGACTCCAGGGCTCGTTTTCAGGGACTTAGCCTTACCTTTAACGGAAACCGGATAGACGTCGAAGTCCGGTTGGAGAGAAACGGCATAGGGGCGGTGGGGTGTCTCTCGGCTTTCAGAAAATCAGGACCGGTTTACGAAACCATAGCCGGGGCTACGATACATGCATTGACGGAACTTCTTGACGAGGATTTCCAACTGTGTTTATCTGGTATAGAGGAAGTCGATCTGGCAGGACGTGAAGCGCTGGTTGCGGCCGTCGATATACTCGAAGGACGTACGGTCAGATGCTTCTCGGGAAGCGCCTTCGTGGGGCGCGATCCGAACGAGTCCACAGTTCTGGCGGTTCTCGACGCCGTCAACCGTCCGTTCGGTAGATGGAAATCGCGCAGGGAAGTACATTACAGGATAAGTTAGCAGCAGCCTCACTTTCCCTTCGCGAGGTCAACCCCCACAACGAAAAAGAAAAGAGGATCGTCCGGGAGTGCGGTTACAGATTAAACTGCAACGGGTTGGCATGGATACTGCAACGATTGTGGAATGTATTGTACGTCCTGTTTGCAGCGATGGCCTCGCGTCCGGGATGACCGGATTACAGGTATAAAAATAATATGGTGAAGCAGAGATCGGGTTTTGGATTCAAGCTGTTCTACACCGTTTTCATCTTGGCCGGTTTTGGACTGCTCGCGTGGTTTATAAGGGACCTGCCGGTTGATCGGTGGCGCGAGATACTGCTCTTCCTTCTGCTGATAATAATAGCCGATTCGGTGCAGATCTCCCTGCCAAAGGGAGGAGCGTCGATATACGCATCCTCGCCGATAGATCTTGCCGGGATAGTTCTTTTCGGGCCGGCCGTGATGGCGGTCATCGAAGCTGCGGCAACGCTGATCACCGAGGGATTGTTTCAGCGTCGTCCCCTGATCAAGGTACTTTTCAACGTGCCGCTTCTCGTCATGACCGTCGGGTTTTCCGGGCTGGTCTACCGCTCTTTCGGAAGTCTCGGGGATATCGGGTCGCCCCTTTTCCTCGTACCGCTCTTTTCCGCCGGTGTATTCTATTACCTTTTCAACACCTGGTCGGTCAGCCTGATCATCGCGTTCAGCGACAGAAGAAACCCGATGCTGGTCTGGCGACAGAACTATATGTGGAATTTCTTCCACATCCTGGCCTTTTTCCCCGTGGCGGCCGTAATCGCCCTCCTTTACCGCAATGCGGGTGTCTGGACCATAGCGTTGTTTATCATCCCCCTGTTTCTCGCGAGGTACTCGTTCCAGTTGTACCTGGACATGCGAGAGACACATATCAACACCGTCGCCGCCCTGACTTCGGCCATCGATGCCTCGGACCCCTTTACACACGGACATTCCTTCAGAGTGTCGCGGTACGCCCTGCGTATAGCGAGGGAGATGGGCATGACCTCCAAGGACATGGAAATGCTCGAATACGCCGCCCTTCTTCATGATATAGGAAAGATCTCCGTTCAGAACGATATACTGCTGAAAGTGGGGCCCCTGACGGAGGAGGAATGGAAGGCTCTGAGATCCCATCCCGATATCGGGGCCGATATCGTCGAACAGCTTAAATTCCTCAAACAGGCCGGGGATGTCATCAGAAGCCATCACGAGAGGCCGGACGGCACCGGGTATCCGCGCGGGCTCAAGGGCGACCAGATTCCTCTGGCGGCACATATCATGCAAGTCGTGGACGCTTTCGACGCCATGACATCGGACCGTCCTTACAGGAAGGCTCTGCCTATAGAGCGTGTTCTGGAGGAACTGGAGACCTACAAGGGTATCCAGTTTCACGAAAAGACCACCGATCTGCTGCTCGATCTCTACAGGAAGGGCGAGTTCCCCATAATCGTGGAGGCCGATGCGACGACGGAAATATACAATTCACTCGTGGAGCACGTACAACTCTGATTTTTCCGAACAATTCATGGCGCGCCT
>JBFYZH010000088.1:0-25301 GCA_041309605.1 Candidatus Krumholzibacteriota bacterium | reverse complement strand
ATCTCGCACTCGAAGGGTATCGTCAGGATCGGCGAAAGGGTAAAAACGGAGAACAAGGGGTTCGAACGAAACATACAGAAATACGTCATGGTCCCGGCGCACGCGATCAAAAGGCACGCCATCGTCGTGGAGCGCCTGGAAAAACTTAAGGCTTTCGCTGAAAAGACGGATCTCAACCGTGTCGAGTGGAATGACAGGAAGATCGGCATAATAACCGGCAGCATTTCGTACCAGCATGCCCGCGAAGCGATGCCTGAAGCCAGCGTACTCAAGCTTGGGATGGGATATCCGCTGCCGATGGACAAGATCCGCGACTTCGCCTCCAGGGTCGACAGGCTTTTCGTCGTCGAGGAACTCGAGGGTTTTTACGAAGAGATGATTGCCGCCGCCGGGATCGAGGTGGAGGGGAAGAAATATTTTTCCAATTGCATGGAACTCGACGTCGACCGGGTGAGAAAGGGTTTCATCGATGCGGGGGTTCTCGACGCTTCCGCGATCATGTCCTCGATCGAGACCGAACCGGTCCTTCCAAGGCCGCCGGTACTCTGTTCCGGATGCCCCCACAGGGGAGTCATGGTCGCCTTGAAGAAAGCCGGCGTCTACACCAACGGGGATATCGGGTGCTATACCCTGGGCGCGCTTCCGCCGCTGAGCCAGATCGATTCCTGCCTCTGCATGGGCGCCTCGATCGGCAACGCCTTCGGCATCGAGAAGGCCGGCAAGACCGACAGGAAGGTGGTCGCCCTGATCGGCGACTCAACATTCCTGCACAGCGGGATCACGGCCCTCGCGAGCGTCGTCTACAACAGGGGAACGACGACGACAATAATAGTGGACAACAGGATAACCGCCATGACCGGCGGCCAGGAAAACCCGGCGACTTCGACGACCCTGATGGGCGAGAAAACTCATTCCATCGATCTCGCCGAACTCTGCAGGGTCCTCGGAGTGGAACACGTGAGAAAGGTCGATCCCTATAACATCGAGGAGACCTTCACGGCGATAAAGGAGGAGATCGAAAGAGATGCCCCTTCGGTCATAATAACGAACCGGCCATGCATGCTCTTCCCGAAAAAGATCCCCGGCACCCCGTACGAGGTCGACCTCGAGAAATGCATAGCCTGCGGAGCCTGTTTCATGGTCGGTTGTCCTTCCATATCCGTTTCGGAAGTAAAAAACAAAAAGGGCAAACCCAAATCGTCGATCGATCCGGTCACCTGTACCGGTTGTTCGATATGCGCCCAGGTTTGTCCATCGGGCGCCATAGCCAGGATCGAATCCTGATTGGAATGAAAGGAGAAAGGAACCGACATGAAAAACGGCACAACCAACGTTCTGATCGTGGGAGTAGGCGGGCAGGGAGTCCTACTTGCCAGTGAGATCCTGATAGAAGTGGCAAAGCTGATGGGGCTCGACGCGAAGAAAAGCGAAGTACACGGGATGTCTCAGCGGGGAGGCATCGTGACAAGCCATGTGCGTTTCGGGAAAAAGGTCTTTTCTCCGCTCATTCCCCACAGGGAAGCGGACGTGATACTTGCATTCGAACTGGCCGAAGGCCTGCGGTGGGTCGGAGAACTTCGCCCGGAAGGCAAAATAATCGTCAACGACCAGAAGATAATCCCGACCATTACGACGACGGGCAAGTTTTCGTACCCTGAAAACGCGGTCGAAAAGATACGCGGATATTCGCCCGGCGCGACCTTCCTCGACGCGTATGAGATCGCGCTCGAGCTCGGCAATCCGCGCATGGTGAACACCATACTTCTCGGTGTGCTGTCGAAATCGATAGATCTCGCCGAGGAAAAGTGGATAGAGGTGATACAGAGGATGGCGCCCAAGGGAACCGCTGAGATCAACAAAACGGCGTTTCTGAGGGGAAAGGAGATCGATTGAACCCCTCCCGCCGATCCTGTCATACTGCAGATTGACAAGTAAAGCCGCCCGGTGTTGTGGCGGCTTTACTTTTTTACCACCCGGGCGCCGTGCCCGAAAACAGGCCGCCGGGCGGGCGGGACCGGGGACTGCCGGAATCGATTAAAAATAACCGGGTGTTATCACTACCGTTCGGCAAGCAGTTCCGCGACCGCCTTTTCCAGCTCATCCCCCCTGAGGTTCTTGAACCTGATCACTCCCTTGCGGTCGATAAGAAAGGTCGCGGGAATGGAGCCCACGGCGTATTGCCGGCCTATTTCCGATTGCCAGCCTTTACCGTCGAAAACCTGCCTCCAGGGGATCCCCTGCTGCCTGACGTAATTGTCGAACTGTTCCCTGCTGTTGTCCATCGAGATGCCGATGATATCGAATCCCTTCTCGTGGAATCCATCGTAGACTTTCTTTACGTTCGGCATCTCGGCGCGGCACGGGGCACACCAGGCCGCCCAGAAATCCAACAGGACCACCCTGCCCCTGTAATCGGAGAGGCTGATATCCCGTCCATCGGAGGCGGTGGCCTTGAATCCGACTGCCTCTCCGCCGATTGAGAGCTTTTTAAGTGTGTCCAATCTCTCGAGAGTCGACCGGGCCATCGCCAATATCTTCCCGTCGGCCGATTCGCCGCGGGCTATGATCGCCCTGAACTGTTTCTCCGCCTTCGCGAAATCGCCCGTCGAAACATAGATGTTCCCCAGGCTGTATCTTGCAACATCGGCCTCGTACGCGTCCCTCGCCCGGGGTCCCTCAAAATATTGTTCCAGATGCCTGATGGCCGCGTCAGACCTGTTGATACTTCCATATAACTGCCCGAGGACGATGTGCGCGCTTCCCCCGGCCTGTGTGCCGGGATACTTTTCCAGGAATTCGAGAAGCAGCCTTTCCCCGAGGTCGATGAATCTATCCATCGGCATCGAGTTTTTCTTCGCCTCGAGTTCCTTCATTATCTCGTCGAATCTCGTTTTCGCCTGGTCGTCGCCGTTCGTCCGCGCCGTGACGATCACAGGCAGCATCATGACGAATACGAGTATCATGGCCGAAAACCTTTTCATCGTCTTCCTTTCATGAAAAGGCGTACCGGCCGGCCGGCACGCCTTTCCCGACTTATCTGTGAGCCCGCCCTCGGCCCCGGGGTGTCACTTCGTTACCCTGACCGTCCCCCGTATTTCCGCCGTCAGATTTTCATACCCCTTGTAGTTTGTGACGAACGTGATATTACCCACGTACTTGCCCGACTCTGAAGGCGGCCTGATGCTGACCTTGCAACTGAACGCCTTGCCGGCTTTGACTTCCCTTAGATTTACCGTGATATCCGGCCTGTCGGGGATCACTTTGAGCACCTTGAGCGTGTCCCCCCTCGTGGCGATGATGGATATGGATCTCTCGAAATTCTGTGTCGTCCCTTCCGTGATGACCATCTCGCGCATTATGACGGTGGCCGGATGCACCTGGACGTCCGGAGTGACGACCATGTTGAAGTTGACCTTTTTTTCGGGCATTTCCTTGAAATCCGTCTGAAGAATCAGATCGCCGCCGAACTGCCCCGGTTTGGCCGGTTCCTTCGTCCATGTCTCCAGGCGGTACTGTTTCCCGGCTTCCAGCGTCTCGAGCTTCACGCCGATGTTCTTACAGAGAAAATCATAGTCCTTGGCGTTTTCAGCCCAGTGCCACCCGGTGATTTTCACGGGCTGGGGAAGCTTGTTCGAAACGATCATCTCCGTCTTGAGCGTTTCGCCGATGAAACCGGAGAGGGAAAGGGTCGTATTCGAAAAATCCAGCACGTTCTTTATTATCCCGGTAACGGAGAGAATCACCTTTTGATTGTCCGGATCGTTCGTCGTCACCGTGAACGATTTATCGAAACGCCCCGAATGAAGCTTGAATCCTGTAATCGCAATTGCAATCTTTCCTTCCTTCCCGGGAAGGATGACCTTGTCAAAGTCGGCCACCATGCATCCTCAACCAGGCTTGACATTGATTATGTGAAGTTCGCCCACCCCGTTGTTTCTGACCTTGAACTCGCATTCGATATCGGCGCCCTCGTAATAGTTGCCCACATCGAGCTGGTTGTTTCTGACGAAAAATTTCGGCGCGTTTTTTCCATCGGCCGCGTGAACCGCCGCGAGGGCAAAGATCATGGCCAGAAGGACGCAGGCGACAAGAGTCATCGTCGTGGTTCGAAGTTGTTTCATTCCATTTCCTTCCGTGATTTCATCCCGCAACCACCCGGCGTATCCTCGTCGCGAACCGGATACTCCTGTACGGGCGGGGCATCCCGACCCGAATATAATCTTACTATTATATGATACCGGTGACGGTCAGTTCCACTAAAATAATCATCTTGCCGGCCGATCGGCCCCGGTGAGCCCCGCGGCAAGTCGTGGCTCGGACGAAACACTTTCGACCCACCACAGGTCCGCGATATCGTAAAAGCAGTCATAATCGGCGTGTACGAGATACTCGCCCGTCTTTTCGTCGAAGCCCGGGACGTCGAGATCGAGTTCCCTCAGATCCCTGCGGAATTCCATCCTGTCGCCCTCGAACGAAGATACGAAGACGGTCGCGTTTCTCGGACCTTGCACGATCTTGTAATCGGGCCTGTACTCTCCGATCCACCTGACAGACGGCTCCCCGAGGAGCCGCAGGGCCGAGGAAACAGGTATCGACAGAAGAAAACTCCTGCCGGAGAGCGTGTCGTAATACTCGAATTCGTCGGTGTCCCATCTGTAACGGTCGAGGAAATCCCCGTATGACATCTCGTCCTGCGTCTGGATTATGCACACCATCAGGGAATTCCCGTATCCTTCGGCCTCTATGTCCTTGAGCTTCATCAGGAACAGTTCCCCCACCTCCCACGGTATTATATTGCCGAATGGAAGGGGGATAATGAACGGTTCGTTATCGGAATAATCGTCGAAGATATAATCTGGCAGAGGATCGTCATAGTACCCGTAATCATCCTCGTAATACCAGTGTTCGATCATTATTATCTCGGGGTAATCGGGCATCGGTGGATGAGGCCGGACCGGAACGATCGCGGGGGGAACCCTGGGAGGCACATTGACCCGCGGTGCCGGAGGTTTCGGTTCTCTTGGCGGCCTGACAATGAAATTTGTGCGGCCGCCGGGTTCTTCCATTCTCTTTTCCCTTACCTGTTCGGGGAACCGCCGGTGGATCCTCCTGTCGCCGTCCTTCCTTTCGCTTTCTTCAGCCTCACTGTCGTCGTCGACGGGATCACGCGCCTCCTTTACTGCGCGGTCCCGATTCCGGACAGTATCCTCTTTCCTGTGAACCTGCTGTTCTCCGGTCTTTCTCCCTTCCGTTTCCTTTGCCGTCTCTTCCGTCTTTGTTCCCGCTTCCTTCTTTTTTCCCTTTTTCTCCTGCTGTTGCCTGGAGTTTTTCTCCTCCTGCCCCGGCCCGGCCGGAAGTCTTTCCGGATATATCGCGGAAAAAGCCAGGATCAGCGCGGCCGCAAGGAAAAACACGTTCCGCCGGGCACATGGCGACCGCTTGAACGGCGATCCCGACCCGGGCGATCCTGGCAAACCATATAATGCTTTCATTCTTTTCCCCCATTTGAACGCTATGCCTGCCCACTTGTCTGAATATACCATTTCCCCCTGTCTTGTGAAGCTCTTTTCCGTCATCCGCCACACCGGGACCGGAATGAGCCGCATCCTCCGTCCGGCGAACCGGAAAGGGCGGAGATAACCGCACCCGGCACCTCGGGCAGGACAGAATTTATTTGCTTTACACGGCCCTACGGGTAGATTATCACTCATGAGCCCGGCGGCCGCCGGGCGAGGAAACCGGACATATTACGACTGCCGGAACGATGCGATAAGGCCCCGGATCGGGGGCAGGTCCCGGAGAGTCAGGCGTTCATAAGGGCGCGACTGTAAGGAGACCCGAAAATGCCGTTTTACAGCGACAAGGTGATGGATCATTTCATGAACCCGCGGAACGTGGGGGAGATAGAGCACGCCGACGGAGTCGGAGAGGTCGGAAATCCCGTCTGCGGAGACATGATGACCTTCATGATAAGGGTGAAGGACGACCGGCTCGAGGAAGTGAAATTCAGGACCTTCGGATGCGGAGCCGCCATAGCCGTTTCGAGCATGATAAGCGAAATGGCGGTCGGGAAAACCCTCGACGAGGCGATGAAGATCACCAATGCGATGGTGGCCGAACAACTGGGAGGCCTGCCGGGGCACAAAATGCACTGTTCCAACCTCGGGGCCGACGCCTTGCACAAGGCTATCGACGACTACCGTAAACATGTGGCGACGGGTAGGCCGGTATCGGCTCCCGGCCCGCACGACGTGCAGAAGACGGACAAGAACTGTCCCTTCTGCGACGCCAAGGTGGACGAGGCGTCCGATTCCTGCATCGCGTGCAAGGCCGAGTTCGTCGACTGCCCGTCCTGCGGGAAAATCGCCGACGCCAGACACGATGAATGTCCCCATTGCGGGGCGAAACTGTCGGGCGAATGACGGAGCCGGTGGAGAACAATGCCAAAGAGGGAGCTTACAGAAAAGATCCTTCGCCTGAAGAAGGAAAAGGGCGCCGTCATACTGGCCCATAACTACCAGCCGCCCCACATCCAGGATATCGCCGACCATCTCGGGGACTCCCTCGACCTGAGCAGGCTTGCATCGACGCTGAAGGAAGAGATCGTAATCTTCTGCGGGGTCCATTTCATGGCCGAAACGGCGGCGATCCTCTCGCCGGGCAAAAGGATCATCCTTCCGGAACCTTCCGCCGGGTGCCCCATGGCCGACATGATAGACGCCGCCGGCCTGCGGGATTTACAACGGTTGCATCCAGGCGCGTTGACGATCATGTACGTCAATTCCACCGCGGAGGTCAAAGCACTTACAGACATATGCTGCACCTCGGCAAACGCCGTAATGGTCATCGAGTCGGTCCCGGAAGACAGGGAGATTATTTTCGGTCCCGATATGTACCTCGGGGGATGGGCCGCGGGACTTACGAAAAGGAAAATGCATCTCTGGAACGGATACTGTCCGACGCACCAGCGTATAATGCCGGGGGAGATTGCCGCCCTCAGGAGTAAATACCCCGGCGCCGCAGTCATGGTCCATCCCGAGGTGAACCCCGTCATAGCGGCCGAAGCCGACGTCCTGCTGGGAACGGGAGGCATGATCCGCTTCGCCGGCGCAAGTGAAGCCGGCACGTTCATAGTCGGCACGGAAGTGGGTATGATATACAGGCTCTCGAAGCTTTATCCCGAAAAACTGTTCATCCCCGCCTCGGCGAACGCCGTCTGCCCCAATATGAAGAAGATCACCCTGGAGAAGGTCGCCCTCTCGCTCGAGACCCTCGGGCCGGTCGTCAGGGTGCCGAAAACTGTGGCGGACGCCTCGAGGTCGGCGATCCTCCGGATGACGGAGATCGGCTGACCCTCGATTTTGTTCCGCGCAATTAACCGCCGTTCGTGGCAAAGGGCTGTCGCCGGCAAGGGGCCGCCGGAGTCCCATAGCCGGCGCCACCCCGCCTGCGGTCCTCCCGGTAACGGTCGAAAAACGGCCGAACTTCAAATAATTTCTCAAGTATTGTGTTTTGAGGTCGAAGTTTGACATTGACAGCCATCAGGATATACTATACAAAAAACCGAATGCGCAGGCTGTCAACATGGATGTTCGATAACTCTAACAGGGAAGGAGAGTGACATGCGCCATTTTTCAATGATGTTCGTCACCCTGATTCTCGTCGCCGCCGTTTCCGTCCCAGTCCTTGCCGGCGAAGGCGCGGACAAAGATTTCGGATACAAGTTCGGCGGATTTCTAAAGACCGACCTTATCTATGACACCACGAGGCTGTCTCCCGGCAACTATGTCCTCTGGGTTCCGGTATTCGCCGGAGAGAGCAACAACGAATTCTTCCTCACCACCCGCGAATCGAGACTCGCGTTCGATTTCTGGTGGAAGGAAGAGGCCTGGACGACGTCCGCATACATGGAATTCGACTGGCAGAACGACAACACGGCAGGCGCCGAGAACAAAGCCGTGCCGATGATACGCCACGCCTACCTGAAATTCGGCAAGGGAAACTGGAGCGTCCTGGCCGGGCAGTACTGGGATGTCATTTCCCCGCTCAATCCCTCTACGGCCAACTACTCGGTCCTCTGGGACCAGGGGAATATCGGGTACCGCCGCGCGCAGCTTCGCTTCTCCGCCTGTAAACAGGCCGGCGAAAAGGGGAAGGTTGCATTCGACGCCGGCCTTACGAGGAACATCACCGGCAACAGATACGATTATTATAACGAGGACACCGATAAATCCTCCACCCTCGTGGAAGACGGCGCCGACGCCGGAATGCCGGCCCTCCAGGGACGTCTCGGCTTCGGAACGAAGATGGGCGATGAAGGCAAGTTCGATCTCGGCTTCTCGGGCCACTACGGCAGGGAGACCTACGGTACGGAAGATTCCATCTCGGTCGATTCATGGTCGTTCAACGCGGACGTTGCCGTCGTCCTGAACAGCAAGATAGGTTTCAAGGGCGAATTCTTCATGGGCGAAAATCTCGGCCAGTACCTCGGCGGGATAGGCCAGACCGTCAACTCGGAGATAGAGCCTCTGCCGGCGATGGGCGGCTGGGCAATGCTTTCGCTTTCGCCCAAACCATGCGCGACATTCAACATCGGTTACGGTTTCGACGATCCCGACGAAGCGGAGTGGACTCCGAGCTCCACGGCACTCAAGGATATGAACTCGGAAGTTTTCGGAAACATCTTCTACAACGTCAATAAGAACGTTCAGGCGATTTTCGAGGTCGCCTACATGAAGACCGAATACCTCACGAGGACGGAAGACGAAGACGTAATAACCGACGTCGCGAGCGAATACGACGCGCTTCGGTTCCAGTTCGCCCTGAAGTGCGCGATAAAGTAACACGCCCCCGCGGGCGGCGGCCCTGACGGCCGGCGCCGGCAAGGCCGCCAACGCGCGCGTTTCGGGTTTTGATCCGACACTGAAAAAGCTCCCCGGAACCTTCCGGGGAGCTTTTCATTTGCCGGCCTCCCGGCCGTTTTATTTCAGGCAGAGTCCACGCCCATCCCTTTTCAGGCAGGCGCCTTGATCCCGCGAATATCGTATTTGTACCCCTTGTCGAAATCCTCCCCATGCTCCAGATAACTTCCGATGTATTGCCCGCAATTGCTCCCGATCCGGTTTTCCTCCAGTTCGCCGATGCTCACTATCACCTCGTACCCCGCCTCTTCCAGGGACCGCGCTACGTCGTATCCCCTGCCGCCGGGATCAAGACCGGAATTCAGACCGTTCCTTCCCGCCCGGCAGGTCGGATTGACCGGGGTCATCTTGACAAGAAATATTTCGGGAGAGAAATGATCGAGGAGCACCGCCGCATCCACCGGCATCCCCTCGGCTAGGGCGAAGTTCAGCGTGATCTTTCTTCCTCCCGGGTCGAAAAACCTCTCCCCGTAAGAGGCGATTTCGTGAAAGTTCCATTTTCGCGGAGGGATCAGCCAGTCCCGTTTCTCCGAATCGGTGGTGTGGATGGAGAACTGAAGCTGGAACCTTTCCCGGTATAGATCCTTCTTCACTCGCAGGAGCCTTTCGAAAAATCCTTCCGTTCCCGCGGGGGCTATCGTCGAAACGGCCGGGATCAGCCCGGGAGCGTCGTACAGGAAGGGGAGCCTCTCGAGAACTTCGAGCACGGCGTCGTTGAGCGCCGGCTCGCCCATCCTGGCGAACTGTACTTTGAACCGGGCCGCCGGCACGGCGCCGTCAGGGTAGCGGCTCCTGACCATGTAGTCTATTTGTGCCAGCATGTCCTCGGCGGACACCTTCCCCGAATAGGTTCCGCCCGCGTCGCAGAAACGGCAGCCCGCCGGACAACCGAGAAGCGTGGAGACGATCAGGACCCATTTTTCATCCCTCGGGATCGGCGGCTGCACCGATTCGACGAATTCCACCAGCGCGCCGCCGGAGATTTCCGCGATATAAACCGTGGCGATCTCGTCCGTCCCGGCCATCGCCCTTACCTTCATACTTTTTCCCCCCGCATGAATTTTTCTATCCTCATGGCGGCTCTCAGCCCGTCGCCGGCGCTTATCGCGGCCTGCCTGAATATCCCGTTACATACGTCCCCCGCAAGATACAGGATCCCCCCGGCCGAAAGCGAATCGATATTTTCACCGACAGACGGAGCGAGAAAATCGAGGTCCGGCCTCCTCCCGGCGGCGATCATCAGATAATCGGTCTCGATCCTCGCCTTCGCCCCGGCGCCGCCGCCCCGGCCTTCTTTGCCGGAACCGCCACACTCCCCGCTCCCGGCGCATTCAAGCTCCAGGGCTCCATTTTTCGAAACGATCCTCTCGACCGATACGCCGCAAAGCCTGGCAATCCTCGAATTGCGATCGCACCTTTCCACGAGAAGATCGAGACACCGCGGCGTCTCGCATCTCGTAATGATGACGACAACGTTTTCGTCCGCGAGGGTCAGCGCGTAATCGAACGCCGCGTCCCCACCGCCCATGACGGCGAATCTTTTCCCCGTTATCCCGGACGACCGGGCCACCTCGAAAAATATCCTCTCCCGGGCGTCTTCGGCGATCGATATGTCAGCCGGCGGCAAAGGCACAGTGCCCGACGCGATCACCGCCAGGCCCGCGGCCCGGCTCGTCCTGCCGGTTTCCGCGACAAAGCAACCGCCGCCCCTCTTTTCGCGATATTCCAGGGATTCGACACGTTCGTTTATCACCGCCACCCCGGCCCCAGCCAGTTGCCTCACAAAAAGATCGGCAAGATCCTCTCCCCGTATGCCGCCGGGGAATCCCGGGTAATTCTCGACCAGCCGGGCGTTCCTCAGCAGTCCTCCCGGGACCGCGCCTTCGAAAAGAACGACCTCCCTGCCGTACCTTCCAAGCTGGATCGAAGCGGATATGCCCGCCGGGCCGGCGCCGACAACGATGACCCTTCCGTCATTGATCACGCCCGGCCCCCTTCAGCAGTTCCGCGGCAAGAAGAGGCACGGCGAAACCGTGCGCCATGTTCCTCAGGGATCCCATGTGAAGTTCCCTGGTGTACGTGGCGACCCCGTCAACCGGCACGTACGCCTCGAACCCCTTCATGAAGGCCGAGCGGGCCGTCGTTTCGACGCAGAGGTGCGTCATCACGCCCGTCAGGACGAGCCTTTCGACCCTGCGCCCCCCCATTGAAAGCATTTCCTCAAGGGCCGTTCCGAGGAAGGCGTCGTACTGTGTTTTCGTTATTGTTCCGACCCCGCCGGTCCGGAGCTCGCCGGAGATTTCGCTCATCGGATCGTCTTGCGTGATGAGCCCCGCCCACCACCTCGCCATCATCCCGGCATCATCCTCCGTGTTGAGATGTCTCGTGTAGATCACCGGAAGTCCCTTTGCCAGAAACGCGTCCACCAGCGCCCTTACGCGCGGGACTATGGCCGGAGCGCTCGGAACGAAGGCGTGCGAGTCGCTGTCGAGAAAGGTGTCCTGCATGTCGAGGACAAGAAGCGCGGCTCTGCCCGGCGGGGAAATGACCCCGCCGCCGGACCGTAAGCGCGTACTCCGGCCCGGATAGCCGGCCAGTTCGGCCATCATGCTTTTCGCTTCGCCGTCGATATTGCCGGTGGTGAAATATGTTTCCTTAAAAAGGGCCACTCCGGGAAAGACACCCCCCGTTCAGACGATCCGGGGCAGCTTGTCCATCCCGGCTTTCCTGGCTTCTTCCTTCATTATCTCTTCCAGCCGCGCCGCGACATCGCGGGCCGGCGGCTGCGGTACATGAGACTTGAGAAGTGCTCCGACCTTCTCCGAGGCTCTCTTCGCCGCGTCCTGTTTTCCCTTCGAGCGCCATTCATCGAGCGTTCCCCTCTCGATCACCTCGTCCGGCATGTACGCCTCCTTGCGGAACCACTTCATCGTGTGCGGAAGGGACAGGAATTCCTTCTTCTCGAGACCCTGTTTTATCAGCGGCAACGCTATCGGGTCGTCGCGCAGCGTTATCCCCTCGGTCAGCCGCAACGCCATCCCGCAGATCTCGTGATCGAGGACGAGTTTTTCCAGGCTCTGGCAGGATTCGAAATCGAGCATCCCCGGTCCGGAGACGTTGTTGATCCCGGAGACCGCGGCAACGATTGCGCCCATGGCCGTTTCCATCCCCGCCTGGTAGTCGACAGGCTTCGAGTCGCTCAGCGCCATGTAGGCGTGGGTCGGGATTTCGAGGTATTTTCCTATCTCGGCGTAGGCGCCGTCGATCATCATCGTCTCTATGGCTCCCATCGGCGTCGTACCCTTCCTCATGTCGAAGCAGGCCGGGGAGCCGCCGTAGATTATGGGCGAACGGGGACGGGCGAGCTGGTGTATCACGATCCCGCTGAGGTTCTCGGCGCAGTGCTGCGTGACGGCTCCGGCGAGGGTGACCGGCGAGGTCGCGCCGGTAAGAGGCATCGAGACCAGTTCCGCCGGCAGGCCGGTTCTCGCGCAGTCGATCAACGCCTGGCAGGTCAGGTCGCTCCACCTGAGTGGAGGAGACGGGCAGCAGTCGAATATTGCGATCGGCTTTTTCCTGAGGGCCTCGTCGCCGCCCGCAACCGCCGAAAGCATCGCGTGCATCGGCGCGAAAGCCTCGACCTTGAACGTTCCGGTCACGATCGGCTTGATCGAATGCAGCAGGCCGATATAGACCCTGTAGCGATCGGCGATATTCTCGGGAACGTCTCCCGGTATCAGCCCGGTGCTCTGCGCGGCGTAATTGGGTAGGGCGTCCGTGAGCGTGACGAATCTCACGACGTCCGCAGTCAGCGGAGTCCGCGCGTCGCCCGTCGAGTAATCGAAGATCCTCAGCGCCGCCGAACCGGGATTGAAGTGTATCCGGTCGCCTCCGAGATCCATCGCCACCCCGCCCAGGCGGTCGTAGACCAGGATCCTTTCGGGAGCGGTATCGAGGGCTTTTTCCACGACGGAGGCGGGTATTTTCACCCTTCCCCCGTCGACCTTCGCCCCCGCCCCGTCAAGAAGAGAGACCGCCTCGTCGTTCTCGACGAACACGCCTATCTCCTCGAGGATGGCCTTCGCCTCGTCGACGATCTTTTTCCTGTCGTGTCCGGTGAACCACTCCACCCGCGGCATCAAGCTCATCTTCCGACTCTCCTTCCTTCGACCGATCCCGATACCGCCCGCCCTTTACCGTTCCGGATCGCATGTCCTGTAAGGGCAGGTATCCATATCGCAATTGCGGCAGGAGTTCGCGCTCCTGAGCCGCACCGGTTCTTTGTCGATGTGAACTGCGAACGATACCGATTTTCTCGGTATCATCATGCCGCCCTCCGAAAGCGTCACCCCTATCCTCGCGCCGTCGACAAGGGTGAAGAACGAAACCTGCTCGCCGACATCCCAGTCCCCGTACCCCGGGCTGGCCCTGCAGGAAGTTTTCAGCCCCTCTTTTGAAGCGGCCGCCTTTATCGCTTCGTCCATGTGGCGCGCCACAGCCTCCGCGGCGGCCGATCCGACCGAATCCAGGATCACGGCGTCGAGAAGATCTCCGCCGGCGGAGAGTTCCGATACCCTGTTTTCGAGCGCCGGCCCGATGGTGCACACGCAAAAGGCCATCCTCGCCAGCGATTCGAAGATCGTCGAACCCGGAAGATCCCTTCCAGCCGCCATCACATATACGCCCCTGGGCTCGATCAGTCTTTCCGCCTGCACGAAGGCTTCCGCCATGGCCTTCCCGATCCTGGCCCCCTGTTTCCCGCGGACCGCGCCCGAACCGCCGAGATAGCGTTCTACCTCGCCCCTGTCTATTTCGATCCCGAACCTCTCGAGTACGGTCTGCTCCATCGTTTCCGGCCGTCCGCCCTTCCCGCCATACGGCTTCCGTTATTTTCCCAGGCGTTTCTCGTCAATAATTTTCCTCGCCGCCCTTATGAAATCGGGATTCGTCCCGCAGCATCCTCCAACGGCGTTCGCGCCCGCATCCAGCATCCTCGCCAGGTCCGCCGCGAATTCCTCCGGTTTCTGCCTGTAAACGGCTGTTCCTCCCGACATTTCGGGCCTGCCGGCGTTAGGCTGGAAGAGCAGCGGCGCCCTGGTATGCCGTCTGAACTCCGGGACAAGACCGATCATGGTGTCGCTCGCCATCGTACAGTTGGCCCCGAGCACGTCCGCGCCCTCGGGGAGAAGGATTTCCACGGCCTTTGCCGCCGTGTCGCCCACAAGGGTGAAATATCCCTTCGTTTTTTTGTCCATCGTCAGTTCGACGACGGCCGGTTTATTCGAGACCTCCCTGACCGCCTTCAGCGCCTCGAGAGCCTCCCGGATATCGTACATCGTCTCTATGAGGAACAGATCGACGCCGCCGCGGTTCAGCGCGACAGCCTGCTCCCTGAACGACGCCCTCGCCCTCTCAGAGGTCAGTTTTCCCATGGGAGCGAAGAATTCTCCCGTTGGCCCGATGTCGCCCGCGACAAACCTTGCCCCGATCTTCCCCCCGCCCCCCTCCGTGCCCTCGAACCTGTCCAGGGCCTCGCGCGCCAGCAGCGCGGCCTTTTCGTTCACCTCGGACGGATCGAGGCCGCTCCCCCCCCCGGAGGCTGAAAGCTTGATCCCCGTAGCCCCGAAGGTGTTCGTCTGGATCACCTCGGCGCCCGCATCGAGATAGGCCGTATGTATCCCTATCATCCTTTCGGGATGAAGGAAATTCCACTGCTCGGGGACCTCCCTTTCGCCGAGCCCCGCGGCGATCAGCATGCTCCCCATCCCCCCGTCGAACAGCACCGCCCGGTTCCTTATATATTCCATGAAATCCATTTTCACAAGAATCGCTCCAGTCCGCCGGGCCGCCGCGGCCCGGTCATGCCATGAATTTTTTCGCCAGCGCCACCGCGGATACCGCGTCCCCGGCGTACCCGTCCGCACCTATATCCTCCGCCCATTTTTCGCTGCATGGGGCGCCGCCGACCATGACCCTGATTTTTTCCCTTAGCGAACGGTTCTTTAATTCCTCGATCACCCTTTTCTGTCCCGGCATCGTCGTGGTGAGCAGGGCCGAAATGGCGATGCAGCCCGCGCCCTTCCTCTCGGCCTCGTCAACGAACCTGCCGGCCGGAACGTCCGCCCCAAGATCCGTTATCTCGAAACCGTTCGCAGCAAGCATCGTCGCGACGAGCGTCTTGCCTATATCATGGATATCCCCCTCTATCGTACCGATGACCACGTGCCCGGCTTTTTCCCGCTTTCCTCCGCCGGCCTCGAGAGCGGGCTGGAGGATTATCATCGCCCGCTTCATCGCCTCGGCTCCCATCACCAGTTCCGGCAGGAAGAGGTCTCCCTCCTCCCATAGCCTCCCGACTTCGCGAATCCCGCTCACGAACCCTCCGTCGATCACTTCCAGCAGGGGCAGTTTCTTCTCGAGCGTCAGTCTGGCAAGTTCTTCGGCTTTTTCACTGTCGCCGTCGAGCACCGCCTGCATGCACGCCTTCAAATGTTCCCGCATCGATAGTCCTCCGTGTTGAATATCCGGCCCGGGGCCGCAGATCCGCCTTTCCCGTGGAAATGTGCCGGGCAACCCGGTCCGCGCCGGGGCTTTTTCCCACAGTCCCCGATGCACAGGGCATTTTACGGGGTCCGCCGCCCGAAGGCTCTCCGGACCGGCCGATCGTCGGAGGGGATTCTACACTATCCGGATGGGGGAAATCAAGGCGGCCCTTGCCCCGGCCTTTGCTCCAGCCCTTGCCCCGGCCTTTGCTCCAGCCCTTGCCCCGGCAGGACATGACCTCCAGATCATACATTCCTGCCGTTCAAGGCCGTTCCGGAAAGAAGCCAGTACGCCCAGTCGGGTCTTCCATTGCGCAGCGCGTGGAACGAGGCGGCGTCGAGGTCATACTCCACTTCGACGTGTACAACCTTCCATGGAAAGCCGTCCTCCCGGCGGCGCTTGGCGCCCGTCCCGCTCTCTTTTCTCGAAACGATGCAGTAACGGGCCTGTGGCAATCCCGTCTCCACCGCGTGAGCCCGGGGAAGATCGTCCGTATAGGCCTGAAGCCCCACGCTCCCGGGATTCACGACGAGTTTTCCTCCCGGAAGCGGCAACGTGCCCGGAAGATGGTCGTGCCCGCACAGAATCACGGGTTCCTCCACGCCCTTCAACTTCGAAATAACGCCGTTCGTGGAGCGCATCCTCGTCCCGCCATTTTCGATTATCCTCAGCAGGTACTCGGTGTCGGCGGCGGGCGAACCGTGACACATGAAGAAATCTCCGTCGAAAACAAGGGATGCCGGGAGAGAAACCAGCCAGTTCAATTGTTCGGAAGTAAGTCTTTTGCGCACGAACCGCACCATTTCGGTATCCGAATGGCCGTCTCCAAGAATACGGTCTTCGTTTCCCCGCACCGACGGAATGCCGCGTTCCATCAGGGTTCGTGTCGTCCATGCAGGGTCCAGCGGGCCGTAGGCGCAATCGCCGAGATTGACGATCCGGTCGATTTTTCTCGAAGATATGTCCTCGAAGACCGCCTCCAGGGCCCAGCGGTTGCCATGGATATCGGAGATGACAGCTACGGAATAAGGATCCATCTTTCTGTCCCCGGCAAATCGAATATCACGACATATTATACTTTCAACCGGCCGGTACAGTCAATACGCACATCACGCTCGAATCATCGACGACCGCGATCGCGTGTTCATATCCAAGCCTGCCACAGAGTTGCGCGAATTCATTTTCGCCCATGGCGCCTGCTCTGAACCCGTCCCCGCACACGATGACGCCGTCTCCGGTCTTTTCCCGGTCGATTTCGCCGAGCAATCCGTCGCGCGCCTGGAGTTCGAACCACTTCAGCCTGTCATCCCAGACAAGTCCTGAATAGCTCGAGAAGATCGCGCGGCCCCCCGGCCTCGTCACGCGGACGGCCTCCCTGACGAGAAGCTCCCTGTCGACTCCGAAAGCGCATATTCCGTTCTGAATGCAGACTGTAAGATCGAACCGGCCGTCCCCGAACTCCATCGCGACTGCGTCCATTTCCAGGAATTCGCAGTTCGCGACCGGACCCTTCAGGGCGATTGCCAGTTCGATGTTCTCCGCGGCGTTGTCGATGCCTACGACCCGGTTTGCTTTCTGCGCCAGACGGAAAGCCACCCTGCCATATCCGCACCCGAGCTCCAGGACCGTATCTTCGGGCGAGATGAGGGACAGCAGGTACCGTATCTCGGCTTCGAGATATCGCCTTATCCTCGGGGGGGCGATGTCATAGCATTTCTTCAGACGGACTCCTGCAAGTTTTTCGCTGTAATATCCCATGGGTATTAAGTCTGAAAAATCCCCGGTACTCCCCGCTTGCGCCCGATATTTCCCCGCTCCCGCCGGCGCGCCTTGAGACGCTTCGCCGGGATCCTTCAGAGCGGGAAACTTCTGAAGACACCAGCCAGTATAGCAGAGCCGGCGAGCGAATTGAAAATTTTTCGGTCGCCCGGGCGGGGCCGTCCCTGTCGATACGCTCCCCGTCAATACGCTCCCTGCTAATACGCTCCCTGTCGATACGCGGAGATTTTTCCGCGAACCCGGCACGATCGCCCGCGTCCTAAAAGGCCTGTATCGACTCCTGGATGCGTGCTATAATCCGGCCATGTACCTGATTCTTGATAACAAGGGACCGTGGGAGACGTTCCATATCCTGACAGGCTCCGAAACGGGAAAATCGTCCGGCCTTGCCGACGCCGAAGCGATCGAAGTCTTCGTCCGCGGCTACCCGTACGACAGGGAGAGCGGGAAATGGTTGAGCGCGGGCGATATCCCCGGGCTTTACGGCGGAAAAGGCGCTTCGCTGGCCGACCGCATCGAGGGGTCGTTCACCATCCTGATTCTCGACCGTCCGCAAAAAAGATGTCTCGTGATCGTCGATCCTTACAAGATCTACACGCTTTTTTACGGCAGGCCGGACAAGGGCCGGATCGTCATCTCGGACAGCGTCGGCGAGATCGCCGGCCGGATGCCCGGCCCGCTCATCGACGAGACGGGGATCCTCGAGTTCGCGAACTTCGGGTTTGTGCTCGGGGACAGGACCCTCATCGATGGAGTGCGTTCCTTCAGGGCAGCGTCGGTTCATACGATAAACGATCGTCTCGAAATCGGCGACAGGCCGTACTGGAACATTCTCGGCGGCGCCGGCTCCGCTTCGGCCGGCGACCTTGCCTGCGCCTTTGACACGCACATTTCCAGGGGGCTGTCCCTCGAAAAAAGGATCAGCATGCCGCTCACCGGCGGGCTGGACAGCCGGACCGTTCTGTCGGCCTGCATGAAGGACAAGGACCGTTTGCACTGCTACACGCACGGCCGGCGCGGTTCTGACGATGTGGAGATTTCCGAAAAAATCGCTCGCAAGTTCGGCATATCGTGGGATTTCTACGAGATCGGGGGCGGGATCGCGGAAAACATCCCCGCCCTGGCGGATTCCATGACCGGCCCGTGCAACGGGCTTCTCAACGTGGTGACCTCGTCGCATTTTCTTTCGTCCTACCGCAGGGAGAGCGGGCGCGGGGACATCTTTTTCTCGGGGATCGGCGGCGAGCTTCTCCGCTCGTATTATCTCCACTCCGGGGCCGGCGCCTGCAAATCGCCGGAGGATTTCGCCGTCGCGCTGCGGCACAGGATACGGATTTACCCGGAACCCGGTGTCTTCGCGGGGATGAGCGGCGCCGACGCCGGCGGGTGTCTCGACGGCGCGATTCTCGCCGAGTTGTCGCGCTACGGCACCGAAGACATACAGAAGCTTTCGGAATGTTTCTACCTGGAAAACCGCGTCGGAAATTTCACCGCGCTTTCGATGAGGCTCGTCGGGGAGTATTTCGCGCTGTTCAACCCGTTCCTCGAGCGCGACATGCTCCAGCTCGTGCCCGCCCTGCCGGCCCGGGAAAAGAGGGGAATCGGTCTCCAGAAACGGATCATCCTGCGAAACTGCCCGGAGCTCGGCGCAATACTCATGGACAGGGCAAGGATCCTGAGCGGCGGCAAAGCGATGCACGGGTTCGCGTATCTCGCGCGGCGGTCCCTCGTTCTTGCCCGGATCCACGCAAACAAGATTTCCCGCAGGCCGCTTTTCAACTTCTCGTTCACCGATTATCCCGCGTGGCTGAAGAAGTATCACCGCGATTATGTCCTGGATCTGCTCGATCACGACAACATGCTGATGCGCGGCATGCTCAGGAAGAACGAACTCGAACGGCTCAGGACGCGGTTTCTCGCGGCGGACGGCGGGTTGTGCCCGCTTTTGACGAACATCATGTCGGCGGAATTGTTCCTGAGGCATCTTGCCGCGAAGCCCGGCCCCGGGCCGGGCGGCGGGGAGAGCGGCGGTTCGCCGTCCGTCCGCAGCGGTTTTACGGCGGCGGGGGAGTAAACGATCGTGCCGATAAGAGACAACGATAACGCGACCTATATTTCCGACGCCGGGTTCCTCGGTTCGCCCGCTGGCAGAAAATATCTCGATGTGAAGTACGGCGGAAGGATCGGGAGGCTGAAAAATTATTTCGGGGAAAGGTTTCGGGGAATAAAGCTTCTCGATGTCGGCATCGGATACGGCATGTTCCTCAAGGCCCTCGAGGAGGCCGGCATGACCGACCTTCACGGGATGGATCCCTTCGCCGCGTCGATCGAGATTTCCCGCCGGAACACCTCGGCCCGGCTGGTCGAGGGAGACCTCACTGAAGAGAGCTGGCCGGTGGGAAAGAACTCCTTCGACGCGATCACCTGTCTCGACGTCGTCGAACACCTCGCCCAACCGGAGATCTTTTTTCTGCGGGCGCGCGACTACCTGCGCGACGGCGGGATCGTCATCGTGACGACGCCGAACGGAGAACTGCCCTACAGGATGCGCTCGCTCCCGCTCGTCGGCTTCAGGGACAAAAACACCACGCACATCAACGTCCATCCGCCGGGGTACTGGAAACGCCTCGCCTCCGCGAACGGATACGAGATCCTCGACGAATGGAAGGGGGAGCACCTCACCCACATAAGGTTGATCCCCAAGATCCTTGCGCTTTTATGCCGCCTCCTGCGCGTCGACCACCGTAAAATCCCAGTCGTCAACTCGTTCGAGCAGTCGTTCGGCCTGGTCCTTCGGCCCATACCGCGTATTTTGCCTTGACACAGGGTCGAAATTACTCATATATATCCGCAACTGGTCGATAATATCGACGTGAAAGGTGGAGCGCATGAAAAGACACGGAATCATCACCGCAGTATTATTCACATCGATCGTTCTTTCGAACGGCTTCGCGCCGCTCGCCGCCGCCGGCTCGGGAGTAATATCGAAGTCCCCGTACCTCGGGGCGATTCTCGTCGATGCTTCGACGGGAAAGGCGCTTTTTGAAGACGGCGCCGACGCCGCCGGCTATCCGGCGAGCATGGTCAAGCTGATGGACCTGCTGATCGTCCTTGAAATGGTCGAGTCAAACGTGCTGAGCCTTCAGGACAGCATCAGGGTCCCCGCCGCCGCGGCGAAGATAGGCGGCTCCCAGGTATATCTGAAGGAAAACGAAATCATCTCCGTGGATGACATGCTTTACGCGCTCATCGTACAGTCTGCGAACGACGCCGCCGTGGCCCTGGCGCTCCATGTCGCGGGAACAAAAGAGGCCTTCGTCGAGTTGATGAACGCGCGCGCGCGCGAACTGGGAATGAACAACACCGTATTCCACTCCGTGCACGGGCTCCCGCCCGGTAAAGGCCAGCAGCCGGACGTTACTACCCCCAGAGATATGGCGAAACTCTGCCTCGAACTTCTCAAACGCCAGGACGTGCTGAATTATACGTCAACGAGGGAACGCGCCTTCCGCCCCGATACCCCGGAGCCCTTCATCATGCGCACACACAACCACCTGCTCGGCCACTTCGAAGGGTGTGACGGACTTAAGACGGGTTATTTTGCCCGCGCCGGATTTTCGGTCGCAGCCACGGCGGAGAAAAAGGGCGCGCGCACCGTCGCGGTCGTCATGGGCAGCAGCAACCGCAAGGTGCGCGACGCGAAAGCCGGCGAACTGCTGGCAAGAGGCCTCGCGCAAATCATAAGAACCTCGCCCGTGGCCGCCACCTCGCGGCAGACGCCCTCCGCGAAACCGGCTCATGAAAAATCCGTGAAAAAGACGACCGCGGCCAGCGTGTCCGCGTCGAACACGCCGCCGTCAGGCGCGGGACCAGACACGCCCGCACAGGACGGAACGGATAAAAACGACGATACGATTCAAATATCGAAAAAAAAGATCCGGATCGCCGGGATTGTAACTATCCCGCTGATTATCGTTTTAATAGGATTTTACATCACGAGCATGAAGCGCAAAAGCTGATCCGCCTGCGTGCCGTCGCCTGGGTTCGGCATCCATGAGCTCGAACGTCGCCATGCGGGCTTCTTCACTGCATGACCGCAGGCAGAATGTATTCCGACACAACTCCGAGGATCGGCCTTTCCTGCTCGACGCCGGGGGGGATATCGCACCGCGCGGTGGTTACAACGATCATATCGAGCCCAGGAAACACGATTATCGTCTGGCCGGCGTACCCGAGAGCCATGTACATCCCGTGCCCGCCGATCTCTCCCAGCCACCAGAGAAAACCGTAGTTGTAATTTTTGAGCGCTCCCCACTCCGGGCTGTCCTCGCTCCAGGTGGGCGTCAGGGACAGGTCCACCCACTCTTCCGGCACGATCCGGACTCCGTTCAGGCTGCCGCGGTTGAGATACATATAACCGAGAACCGCCATATTCCGTGGAGTGAAATACATCTCGCCCCCGCCGAAATAATAACCCTGCGGATCGCGGGTCCATTCGGCGATCGAAATACCCATCGGTTCGAAAAGAAATTTTTTCGCGAATGCGTACGAGCTTTCGCCGCATGCCCTCGTCAGCACGGCCGACAGCAGGTGCGTCTGAAGGGTGTTGTACAGGTATCTCTCGCCGGGCGCATTGATTAAAGGAAGCTCCAGAATCTTCCTGATCCAGTTGTCGGAATAAATCACCGTCTCGAATGTGTTTTCCTCGCCGTCTATCCCCATCCTCATCGTCAGCAGGTGCCTGACGGTAA
The DNA here is from genome assembly GCA_041309605.1 of Candidatus Krumholzibacteriota bacterium. Classification (GTDB taxonomy): domain Bacteria; phylum Krumholzibacteriota; class Krumholzibacteriia; order Krumholzibacteriales; family Krumholzibacteriaceae; genus JALOPX01. The sequence continues at coordinate 3,307 of JBFYZH010000088.1, read as the reverse complement.
TGTCGAACTTCCTTTCGTCGATCCCTTCGTAGACATATTCCGGGAAATAATCCATGACCTTCTTTTCGGGATCGTCTATGGCGCCTTCCCTCATCGCCAGACCGATGAGAGCCGAAAGGAAGCATTTGGAAACCGACTTTACGTCGTGCGGGGTATTCCTTGTGTGGCCGTTATAATATTCCTCGCCGACGATGCTGCCGTTCCTTACGATCAGCAGGCAGTCGACAAATCCCAGATCTTTCATATGAACAAAAGCGGAATCGAGCGCCTGCGGATCGAGCCCCTGCTCCTGCGGCTCGGACAGATCCCAATCGTAATTTTCAAGGACGGGCTTGCATGGATCGTCGCCGCAGGAGGATTGAACGATCGTCGCGATCATAATTATGCAAATGACGATTCTTTTCATGCCGATAATCTTCCGGCTTAGATTGTCCCGGTGGGTCTCGTTACAGACGAAATATAAAGTCCCTGGATATATCGGTCAATTTCTTTCCGGGCGCCCCGTTTCCAGGCGCCCCGGCCCTGGAACGCGGCGCCATTTCTTACAAGTTGAAGGAATCGTCGTCGAAGGGACGCTCCCGGTCAAAATCGGGAAGGTACCGGTCCCTGCTTTCAAGTTCCTGAACAAAGGCGTTCTCAAGGCCCCGATCGAGCGCGTACGCAACGATCTCCTCGTACTCTTCCTCCGTCAGGAACCTGTTTATCGCAGGATGATCGCACGCTTTATATTGAGGGGAATATTGCGACATGATGCTGACATGGACATCCGGGGACAGTCTCGCCAGAAAATCGAGGCATCGGCGGGTGTCGTCGATATGGCCGGGCAGCGCCAGGTGCCGCACCAGCAATCCCCGCGCGGCGACCCCTTCCTCGTCCATTTCAAGAGGACCCGCCTGGCCCAGCATCTCCCGCAGAACCCCCGGTACGACATCCGCATAATCGTCGACCGCGGAAAACCGCCGGCCGAGGTCATTGTCGAGATACTTGATGTCGGGAAGATAAATATCCACAAGACCGCGGATCGCCCGCAGCGCCTCCACCGAATCGTACCCGTTGGAGTTGTACACGACCGGGACGTCGAGACCTTTTCTCCTGGCCGCCTTGATGGCGTCGGCCATCTGGAATACCATGTGGGAAGGAGAGACAAAATTGATATTGTGGGCGCCCTCGTCCTGAAGGCGGAGCATTTCGGAGGCTAGCCCTTCCGCATCCACGATACGCGCCCGGCCCCGATGAAATTCCTGGCTGATACGGTAGTTCTGGCAGAAGACGCAGCGAAGGTTGCACCCGGCGAAAAAGATCGTCCCAGAACCTTTCGTCCCCGATATCGGAGGTTCCTCGCCAAAGTGCAGGCCGGCGTGGGAAATCCTTATGCCGGAATCGATCCCGCAGAATCCGGTTTCCCCTTCGAGCCGGTTCACCCCGCACGCGCGCGGGCAGCATTCGCAGCTTTCCAATCGATCAGTCATTGTAGAGGTCATACCGCGGACATCTCCCGCCTCCCTGTTTGCGCTTTTCCCTTCGACGATGGGCTTGCTCCCCGGGCACAATAATATCCTCTTAATCGCTAATCAAGGGTACCATTTTCGCTCGGGCCGTGCATAATAAATGACAACCGCCGGCTGCCCATGTTTCTTGACGCGGAGGCGAATTTACTATAGTAATGGATTGGTGCCGCAGAATACGGCCTGCGGACCTTGTCCCGTCGGGAGAAAATCATGAGCATTCTAATAATCTACATGTCACGGCACGGATGCGCCGAAAAGGCCGCAGGGATCCTCGCCCGGGCTCTTCCTGGCGCCGTCGTCTTCGATCTCGGCGCCGGGGGCAAACCTCCGCTCGCCGCTCACGAGACGATAGCGATCGGCGGATCGATCCGCGCAGGGAAGATGCAGAAGAAGCTGGCAAAATTCTGCCTCGGCAATCTCGCCGTCCTTAAAGGTAAAAAGCTGGGTCTCTTCCTCTGCTGCATGGAGGAGGGGGAAAATGCGCGCCGGCAGTTCGAGGAGGCGTTCCCCGCCGAGCTTCGCGGGCACGCCTCGGCGACGGGGCTCTTCGGAGGGGAATTCGATTTCGGCAGGATGAATTTTTTCGAAAGAACGATAGTCAAAAAGAAGGCGAAGATAGAGGAGAACGTCTCCAGGCTCGACGAAAAAGCCATCTCGTCATTCGCGGAGAAACTTAAAGAGAATTAACCCTCGCCGGCCGGCCGCACGTCGCGAAAAGCGGCGGCCCGGGCCGTCTCTGCGCGGGCGGCCCAATAAAGGAGTTGGACATGAGGATTCTTTCAGTCATCGCAATCGTCGTTCTGACGGCTTCCCCGCTGCTTGCCTCCCCTCCACCCGCCGAGGGGGCCGCTCCGTGGAAGCTCTCGGTCGACGCCAACCTGACCTTCACGCAGAACAACTACAGCGACAACTGGACTGGCGGCGAGGCGGGAGCCCTTTCCTGGGCGTTCAACTCGAATTCGCTGGCCGAAAAGCAGCTCAGTTCGAAGCTCTTCAACAAGAACACGCTGAAGCTTCTCTTCGGGCAAACCCACAACCAGGATCCCGAATCGAACGCGTGGAGCAGGCCGGTCAAATCGACCGACCTCGTCGATCTCGAGTCCGTGTTCAGGCTCACACTTGGAGGCTGGGTGGATCCCTTCGTGGGCGGAAGGATCGAGACACAGTTCCTCGACGCGAGCGATCTTACGAACAAAAGGTATCTTAACCCGGCGACCTTCACGGAGAGCTTCGGCGTTGCGCGCGTCTTCATCAAGGAAGAGAAGCGCGAATGGAACGCCCGGCTCGGCGGAGGCATACGGCAGCACCTGAACCGCGACGTATATGACCCTTTGACCGAAACAAAGGAGACATTCACAAGCACCGACGGGGGCCTTATCTTCGACTCCGAGTTCAAGACGACCCTCTCGGGCGACAAGATAAGCCTGAGCAGCAAGCTCACCGTCTACAAGGCGCTCGCCTGGTCGAAGAAGGACGATTTCGCCGGCACGGAGCGCGAGGACTACTGGAAGGCGCCCGACGTCAACTGGGAGAACATCTTCACGGCGGGCATCACGAAGTACCTGATGGTCAATCTCTACATCCAGCTTCTCTACGACAAGGAGATCGCCCTCGGCGGCCGCTTCAAGGAGACACTGGCGCTCGGGCTGACGTACAAGTTCATTTAACGGAAGGAGAATTCTATGGAGTTCCTGAAGATCATCTTCGCCGTGATACTGCCGCCCCTCGGCGTTTTCCTCCAGGTCGGCATCGGGAAGCATTTCTGGATAAACATCCTTTTGACGATCCTCGGCTATATC
>JBFYZH010000087.1:0-11233 GCA_041309605.1 Candidatus Krumholzibacteriota bacterium | reverse complement strand
TGTCCTTTCCTTGATCATTATCAGGAGCATTTTGAAAGGGGATTCGGCCCGTATCGCGTGGGGATTGCCTGCGGGCATCAGAACGATATCCCCATCGCCCAGGATCTGTTTCTTCCCTGATATCGTCACTTCCGCCTTCCCGTCGATCATGTAGACAAGCGCGTCGAAAGGCGCCGTGTGTTCGCTCAATCCCTGTCCCGCATCGAACGAAAACATGGTCACCGTACCGGCAGTCTTGTCTATTATCGTACGGCTCACCACGGAATCCGGCTGGTAATCGAGCAATCCGGCCAGCCTGAATTTTTCGGCGGCCTCAAGCCCTTTTCTGTGCTTCATTTCTTCATGCATGCCGGGCGGCCTCCATGCGCCTATTTTCCTGCCCGCCGCCTGATCGATCCCAGCGCATAACCCGCGACGAAGCCGACGACAACGAACAGCAGCGACCATATTATCCTGGACATGCCGAACTGCCAGAAGAAAATCCTGAAGGACACCACCGAGGCGTTCTGAATAATGATAATGAATACCAGCAACGCCAAGACTATTATCAATATCTTCCTCGCGTTCATGACCGGCTTTCCCTCCTGAAAAAGACGTATCCGGGCCGTATGGCGAACAGGACCAGCGCGCCCGCGAACCACCAGATACTGAGCCTGGAGATGGCCGGAAAAAGACATGCCGCCATCAACGCGACGCACACGCCCTGAAACTGCGCCATTTTCAGGTCGAGGTAATTGAACCTTCTGGTCCTCCGATTCAGGTTTTCATAAAACGAAATTTTCACGTTCGTTCCTTTCCTTATAAAGTATCGATCGGCGCGATCATATCAGATAGAATGCATCAACTCAACCATTACTAATCGTGGCCTGAACGCGATTTTCATGCGTTTATTCAAGCGTACAATTCCGTGCTCAGATATTTTTCGCCCCTGTCGGGGAGTATCACGACCATGTTGCCCGGGTTTCCCGAAGCGGATATCCGCGCGGCGGCTGAAAGAGCCGCTCCCGAGCTCATTCCAACGAAAAGTCCCTCCTCTCTCGCGATTCTTCCCGCCATGGCGAACGCCTCGGTTTTCGAAACGAGGATCCTCTCGTCAATCACATCCTCCCTGTAGATCTTGCCCTTGAAATCCTCGTCGGGATTCTGGAGCCCCTGGATTTGGTAACCGGCCTCGGGAACGACGCAGACTATTCTCGTTTCCGGAGAATCCTTCCTGAAACGCTCGGCGATCCCCACGATCGTCCCGGATGTCCCGGTCCCCGCGACCAGGCAATTTATATCGGGAACTTCATCGAGGATTTCCGTCGAAATTCCATTGTAATGGGCCCGGATATTGTCCTGGTTGTTAAATTGATCGGCGAACCAGTACGAACGTGGAGATTCTTCGAACAGCTCCCAGGCCCTGTCTATCGCCCCGCGTGTTCCGAGCTTCCTGTCCGTCAGTATCAATTCCGCTCCCAGGGCCCTGAGCATCGTCTTTCGTTCCTCGGTCATGGCGGACGACATGACTATGCGGACTTTGTACCCTTTTATCGAGCCTATCATCGCGAGGGAAATACCCATGTTTCCGCTTGTGGCCTCCAGAATGATCTTTCCTTTTTTCAGATCGCCTCTCAGCTCCGCCTGTTCGATCATGTAGAGGGCGGCCCTGTCCTTGATGGAACCTCCGGGATTGTTTCCTTCGAGTTTCACGAAGACATTCATACCGCTGCTAGCGCGGATTTTTTCGAGCCTTATCATCGGAGTTTTTCCGATTGCCTGCAACATATTATCATATCTCATGTTATTTCCGATCCTATCATAAAAAAAGCTCCCGGAGGATCCGGGAGCCGCATCATTGTCAAAGGATTTATATTATGACTACACCGGACACGAACATGCGGATCCCGTAACTATTTCAGGAACGCTACAACAATGGCCGGTCATATTCTCATTCTTTATGAATCTCATAGCACGATGATTCTACCATAAACGCCTCGCCGCGTAAACAGCAAACTTCCGTTTCCGGCCTCCGGCACGGGCTGACGTTACCCGGCGGACATCATTCCCCCTTAAGCTCCTTCAAGGGTTCCACATCCCACCTGGCCCTTTCCTCGTCTGTCGTGGTCGAATCAAGCGGCTCGAGTATCCTCGCGAGCGTTTGTTCGTCGATACGAAAATTCGTCCCGTATTTCTGGGGCAGACCCGAGTACCAGAGATACCTGTCAAGGGTCATCGCGACCATCCGTCGCGCCGGCCTGAACCCAGACTCGGCCGAAGCCTTCGCAAGCATATTGGCAAGAAGATAGTTCTCCCTGCTCTGGCTCGTCAATTGACCGTCGCACAAAGTAAGCGGAGTATGCTGCAACAACAGGGCCGCATAATACATATCCTCGGCGGTCTGTATCTTTCCGGCCACCAGGAGAGCGAATACCCTTTCCCTGTGCTCGAAGTCCTTTTCAACCTCCACGTTGGGATCGGTATGTTCATCGAGCCGCATCGCCTGGTCCTCGCCGGCCATCTTTTTAAGCTCCGATTCTGCGGCAGGTTGTGTTTTTTCCCTGTCGATACTGTCCGAACACGAGCCAACAGCCGCCGCCAGAACCATCAGGAATCCGAACCGCAATGCCAGTGGCATATATGTCCTTTCTTCAGCATGTTCTTTTTTCGACCATTATATAATAATCACGACTTATTTACGAAGTACATCTGAATGGGAGATGTGAATGGGAGAGGAAAACCTTGATCGAATTTACGCACAACTCTTGACATTACCCGTTCAGGTCGATACGCCGCCCTGGTTTTTACCTGATATTCCAGAGCCTCAAGCTGTCCAGGACGGTCGAGGAGGCCACGCTCTGGAAAAGGGCCACCTCCTCTTCGGGAAACCCCTTGGTGACGTCGATTTCTACGACGGATCGGCAGGTAAAGGTCGAATAATAGACGCATGCGTTAAGGTATGACCCCTTTGGTCCCGGATGCCCCCTGTCGGGATCGTGCAGGACGATATCGGGATGTCCGGAGAGCACGACGTCCCAGGCGACACCGCACGGAGCGACGATGAACCCCATGTCGCCGGCCAGCTTCAGCGTGCCGGAGCGGATCATTACCTGGAATTCGTGAAAGGTGAGATGTCCGCCGCCCACGAGATCGACTCCATCCTTCATGCACCAGTCCATGAAGAAGACGATCTTCGTGCATGGCTCGTTGGCGTAAATCGAATCGGCGAGCGTCTCGATCGGAGGCAGTATTGTGTAATGATAATCGGGAAAGGCGATGGCATAATCCGCCCCCTGCAGGAGAACGTAATCCCATTTCTCCATTTTTATCCTGTCGAAGACATCCGTCCCTTCGACTATCATCTGCAGCGAATGGCCCAGGTACACTGCTGACTGGACGTTCATGTCCGTTCCGGCTGAATCGGCAAGTTCCTGGATCGTGGCGGGAGTATTATTGTAGGCCGTCAGGCTGTTCCCGATCAGGAGAACGTCGCAGCAGGAATCCCCCCATCCCGAACAGGGACTGTTGTCCGCGGGACCGGCCGGATCCTTGCCGCAGCTCGTCAGCCGCAGAACAGCGAGCGCCAGCGCCAAGATCGAATAATATGCGGATCGACCCTTATTCTTCGGCATTATCGGTTACCTCGCAGGAATCGGCTACGATCGTCACGACGGAATAATATCCTTTTCCCGACATTTTCAATTTATCCCTCAGCCTGCCGGTCGCCCGAATCGAGACGGAGTCGGCTTTTCCCGCCGCCCGTAATTCGGCGATCCAAGCCTCGTCTATGCATGGAGTGTAATCGACATGGCATAGGACGGAACGATCCTCTTCCATCTTCGCAATATGGTTTTCATCGATACGGGTCTCCATCACGACACCCCTGACCATGATTTTCTTCATGCCAAAGGCGTCCTTGTCAAATCCTGCCATCGCGCCGCCCGGCACGATCCTTATCCTCGCGTCTCCGGCGGTCTTGAGCTTCATCTTTTTTCCGTCGACCCCGCAGACATGAATTATCGTCCCGCATGTCTCGACCCTCATGCCGGCGTACTTTTCGACACCGGCCACCAGGCTGTCTGCATCCACGACGATTGCGGCGCCATTGTCCGCTCCGCCGGAACCACACATCGCGCCGCCGGTACAGGCTGCCGCCGCCATAAGCATGGCGACCGGCATAAGATTCCTTCCAATTCCGCCCACAGGCATCCTCCGTATTATATGTTTAATGCAAGAGAGCTTCGTTCTATATCGTTTATACCCCCCGCTGAGGACGGTGTTCCGGGGAAATGAATTCGCTCCGGCATTCAAACGGGTCGAGGCTGCGCTATAAACTCGCGCGGCACGTCGCTGAGGCGCGCGACTTTTGCGATCTTCCCCTTGACATCGAAATTCATCGCGCACGATACGGTGCAGTCTCCGCACCCCGCGCACGGGTCGGAATTTTCTCCTGCGTATTCCAGGGTCTCGCGGGCGCGGGCGAGGCTTCTGTCTTAAACACGGATCTTAAGGCTCAAGACTGCTTGTTTTTCAGATAAATTTCGCGCAGATGTTTCATGCGGGTTTCGGAAAGGAATACACAATCGCTCTTTCGGGCATCGCCTGCCGCAATGTCTTTTGCCTGCGTCTTGCAATTCGGCGCGCCGCACAAACCGCAATCCAACCCAGGCAGATCGGCCGCCACGGTCTCAGCTTCCATTATTCGTTTAATACGCGCCTTCAGATCGCTTATTCCGCCTTCGACGGATCTCGGCAATATGGGGGCTTTCGCGTAAAATTCCTTGCCTGCAAAACGCCTGTTGACCTCTTCCGCGAGAGCCGGATCGTTTTTCGGCAGTTCGGACATCAGGCGTTTAAGCTTGCTGTGCGTGATATAAAGATTGTCCACCGTCAGGTTGCCGTTGATGCACCCTCCCCAGCAGGCGTAGCATTCCAGAAAATCGATGTTGCGCAGTTTTCCTTTTTCGATGTCGTCAAAAACCCTGATGATGTTGCTCAGCCCTGTCAGGGACATGTGACGGTAACCGTGTAGATTCCTGTGCTGACCTTCGCTGATGTCCCATTCGAACAGGGATTCGCTTCGCAACAATTCCCCGGTCAGGGCTTTCTGGTTGCTGATCTCCTTTCTGGACTGAGCCGAGGCCAGGATTCCGTTGTATACGTCGGCAATCCCGGTGGCTCCGTCCAGGTCGCTTTTGACGCCCTCGGCCGGCTCTATGATGGAAATCGTCTTCGCCTGGCATGAAGTCACGTAAATAGCGGCGATTTCGTCCCTGGATATCCCCAGTTCCTCCGAATACTTGCGCTTCAACTCGCGGCCGGCCAGTTCGCGCGGCGTTTCGAGGTGAATCAGTTGTTCCACCATACCCGGATACGCGACCTGGACCAGACGTACTATCACCGGGCAGGAACTCGTTATCAGCGGCAGTTTGCCCTTCCAGGCCTGCATGTATTCGCGTATGGCCCGGTTGACCAGCTCTATCTCGGCCGTGAAGATCCAGACCGCATCGAAACCCATGGATTTGAGGCCTTCCACGATGTGGACCGGCGTGACATTCGCGGGAAACTGACCGAACAGGACGGGCGAGGGCACGGCGACCTTGAATTTGAATTTCGAGACTTCCTTCAGGGACCGGGTCGTGGCGTATATGGCGCCCGTGGGACAGACCTTCAGGCACGAGCCGCAATCGATGCACAATTCGGACAGGAGTTCGGCTCTGCCGTCGCGAACGCGCACCGCCTGCGTGGGACAGGTCCGCATGCAGGCAAGACAGCCGGAACATCTGTCGCTGTCGATTTTAAAGCCGTGTATCCATTCACGCATCGGCATTCAGCCTTATGGTAGCGGTGACCGTCGTGCCTTTTCCGACCTCTGATTCTATGTTCAATAAATCCGAGTTTTTTTTGATGTTGGGCAGCCCCATGCCGAACCCGAAACCCATCTCCCGCATTTCATCCGTGGCGGTGGAATATCCCTCCTGCATGGCCTGCCTGATGTCCGGGATGCCGGGCCCTTCGTCCCTGATATCGATTCTGATGTCTTCGTCCGTTATAACGAAATCCATTTTCCCGCGATCGGCATACATCACAACGTTCATTTCCGCCTCGAAAGCCACCACGACGACCCGGCGGATGATGTCAGGATTGAAATCGAGGCTTTTCAGCAGCGACTTGATCTCGGTCGTGTTTTCGCCCGCCTTGTCGAAATTGCACGAAAGGATGGAGAAGGATTTCCTGAACAACTCCTCGGCCATGATCACATAGCTCCTTTCATACCCTTCTCGTACAGGAGACCGCACACTTCGAACATTCCGAGGGCCGTCGTCAAAACCGGCAGTTTTTTCTGGCGGGCAAACTCGATCGTCTTTTCGTTGGGTTGCTTGCCGCGTATATAGATGATGGCCTTTACGTCGGCCACGTCCGCCGTGCGCACGGACTGGATGTTCGTCAATCCCGTGATCATCAACGCGCCGGGCTTGTGAAACGCCAGTATCTCGCTCATACCGTCCGAAGCCAGGACAGTGTTCAATTCCATGTTCATGTCCATTTCAGGGGTCAATACCCGGCATTGCAGTATTACTGATATTTCTTCCAATTTCATTTCTAACCCCGCTCCCTTTGACTTCAGACTATCGATCTATTAAAGTCGCGCTTTTCCTTCCACGAAGCCTTTTTCAATCCGCTTCATTCAATTCCGGGAAAAAGGTCAGATGCATGGCCCTGGCCGCCTTCCTCCCTGCGCCCATGGCGCTGATTACCGTGGCCGCGCCCGTGACCACGTCTCCCCCGGCCCAGATTCCGTCCCGCGATGTCCTGCCGGTTTCCTCGTCGACCTCGATATTGCCCTTCCTGCCGACCTTAAGACCCGGCGTGGTCATGGGAATCAACGGGTTCGGGCTGTTCCCGATAGCTACGATCACCGCGTCCGCCTTCATTACGAACGCCGAATCCTTTATCGTGACCGGCGTGCGGCGGCCGGAAGCGTCGGGCTCTCCCAATTCCATTTTGACGCATTCGACCTCGGTCAGCCAGCCCCGCTCGTCGCCGACGAGCCGCACTGGCAGCGTGAGATAGTCGAAGATCACGCCTTCCTCCTCGGCGTTTTCGGCCTCCTCCGCCCTCGCCGGGAGTTCCTCCCTGCTGCGGCGATAAACGATGTGCGATTCGTCAGCACCGAGCCGCAGAGCCGTGCGCGCCGCGTCCATGGCCACGTTGCCTCCCCCGAACACGAGCACCCGCGCGGGCTGCTTCATCGGCGTGTCGTGAGCCGGGAACCGGAAACCTTTCATCAGATTGCAGCGCGTAAGGTACTCGTTGGCCGAATAGACGCCATTGAGATTCTCCCCCGGAATGCCCATAAACCACGGCAACCCGGCGCCCGCCCCTACGAACACTCCGTCGAATTCCTCCTGAATGCTGGCGATGGTGCGGGTCTTTCCCACGATGTAATCCAGCAGCAGTTTCACTCCGAGGCTTTTTACGTAATCGACTTCGCGCTGTACTATCGCCTTCGGCAGGCGAAACTCCGGGATGCCGTAGGTCAGTACTCCCCCGGCCGCGTGCAGCGCCTCGAAAATCGTCACTTCGTATCCCAGCAGGGCCAGGTCGTTGGCCACGGTGATGCCGGCGGGTCCGGAGCCGACGATCGCGATCTTCTTTCCGTTCGAGACGGCCATGGCCGGGCTTTCGCATTTGCCGCAGAACGCCTCGTAATCGGCGAGAAAACGTTCGAGCCGTCCGATAGAAACCGGCTCGCCCTTTTTACCCAACACACATTTTATCTCGCACTGCTCTTCCTGCGGGCAGACCCGGCCGCAGACGGCGGGCAACGCGTTGGTTTCCTTTATGATCTTTATGCCCGCGCTGAAATCGCCATTCGCGACGCACCGGATGAATCCCGGTATATCGATTCCGACCGGGCAACCGTCCCGGCACAACGGTTTCTTGCAGTCGAGGCAGCGTCCCGCTTCCGCCCGCGCCTGTTCTTCCGTGTATCCAAGGGCCACTTCATCGAAGTTCCTGATGCGTTCCCAAGGCTCCTGCTTCGGCATGGGCTGACGTTTAATATTAAGTTCCCTGGCCAATGTCCGCACCTCGCGCAATTAAAAGTGGGAAGCACAGCCGCTCTTGCGAAGCGGATGAACCTCTTCGGGATTATATGTCCGCCTTCGATTGAGAAATTCGTTCCAGTCGACCTCGTGCCCGTCGAAATCCGGGCCGTCGACGCAGGCGAACTTCGTCGCCCCCGCCACGGTCAAGCGGCATACGCCGCACATCCCGGTTCCGTCGATCATGATCGGGTTCATATTCACCATCGTTTTGATTCCCATCGGCCTGGTCGCTTCCGACACCTTCATCATCTGATAGGTGCAACCGTTGACGACGATCCGGTCGGGTACTATCCCTTCAAGCGACAGAATCTCGGACAGGCGCGTCAGATGCCCCTTGTAGCCCTTCGTTCCGTCGCGTGTAATCTCGATCACGCGGTCCGCTATTTCCTTGTAGCGGTCCTGCCAGTAAAGCAGATAGCCGCTTCGAGCCTCCAGAAGCGCAAAGACCGTGTTGCCTTTTTCCTTCAGGGCCCGCGCGACGGGATAGACGCTGCCGATTCCGTAGCAGCCGCCTATGCAGAGGACAGTGCCGAAGTTGTCTATCTCAGTTTCCTTTCCGAGCGGCCCTGCGAAGGTCGGGATGGAATCTCCGGGTTTGAGGCGCGCGAGCTTGGCCGTGGAGGCTCCGACCTGCATGAAGATGACGGTGATCGTCCCGGCTTCCCGGTCCCAGTCCGCGACCGACAGCGGAACACGCTCGCCGTTTTCATCCGCGCGCACGATCACGAAATTGCCCGGTTGAACCGATCTGGCCACTTCCGGCGCTTCAACCACGAACTCGTGAAGGTTCGGCACGATCATGCGGCGCTCGATCACTTTGTACATTCTGCTCCTCCAGCTCTCAATGCTTCGACGCCCACCCTGGCGGGATTGGAGTCCAGGCTCTGAAAAAACTCCCATCCGCGTAACGATTTCAGCCCCCCGAGATTCAGGGGACAAAAGGCGTAGACCGCGCCGGGCCTGCAATCCGGATCGGCTTTCGACGCTATTTCAAGTTTCCTGCCGTCGAACGAAACGACCACCTGGGCCCCGCTGTCGATGCCGAGACGCTTCATGTCGTCGGGATTCATCCGCAGATCCCGTTCGAGACCGAGTTCGCCGAGCCCTTCCACAACACCCGACAGGTCCGTCCCGCGGTGTTGAAATCCTCCCGTCTGGACTACAAGAAGAAATTCCCCCTCTCCCGAGGGTGCCTTGTTCTTCTTCCCGATAGCCATTTCGTTTCCCGTTTTCAAGCGGCGCGGCTCTCTGTCGGCAGCGGCGGGGAATTGAGGTACGGTGTCGTGGATTTCCCCCAGAATCGCCGCTTCGCTTTCGAATTGCATGGCACTGCAACCGAGCTTTTCGCCGAACCCGGCGAAAATCCTCCAATCGGGCAGCATCATGCCGTTCACCCTGCCCGCCGGTTTATTTTCGACCCCTGCCAGTTCCTGAACGCGTCCCTCGATGTTTGTAATCGTCCCGCCGCACTCGGCGAAACCGGCCGCGGGAAGAAAGGCGTCCACCTCGAATGGCGGCTGGTATATGTCCTGGCTTATCAGAAAATCGCAATCCGGCCGCTCCGCGAACGGAGCCTGGCCGACAAGGTAAATGACTTTCGGACGTTTTCGTTTCGCCGACAAATCCGCCAGTCGGATTTCCGGCTCGCCCGATCTGCCCCCCCCCGGCGACAGTTCGCCGAACGCGCCGAGTTCCAGCGCTCCGCGGACATTGCCTCCATGGTACAGAGGCAGAAAAACAGTCCGGGGGCGTTCGGCCAGCTTGAACAGCGCGTCGATCAATTCCGAATTGTCGCTGTATTCGAAGACGAGCGGCCCTATGATGACGGCAAGGCGTTCCCCCGATCCGATCCATTCCGTCGCTTTTTCCAGTTCTTCCTCGTCCACCCCAGCGCCCGGGGCGGCCGCCTTCATATTCTTTTTGTCGCCGGACAGGGATTGCGCCAGGCAGTTCAGCAGCGAACCTTCCCGGCCCGGTATCGGCCGCAGATGATGATCGGTGTAACGCGACAGGTTCGAATCCCTGGCGTCGATGACGACAAGCCGGGCGCCCTTCTTCAGCGCGCGCCTTACCTGCACCCCGGCCACCGAAAAATAAAACCGGGAATCCAGCCCCACGGCGACGATCGCGTCTGATTGCGCGATCTCGCTTATCGAGATCGGCAGGGAGAAGAGCCACGTCCACAGATCCAGCCCGCCCGGAAGGTTCAACCTCGCCGTCGAATCTATGCTGCTCGAACCCATGCAGGATTGCACGAATTTGCGGGCCGCGTAGATGCTTTCATTAGCCAGGTCTCCGGAAACCAGCATCAGAAACTCCTCCGGCTTCAGACCCTTGAGCCGGGCGGCGACCTCGTCCTGCGCCTCCGCCCACGGCACCTCGCGGAAATACCGGCCGCGCCTGAGCATCGGCTTTCTGGCCCGATCGTGATGATGCATGGTTTCAGGCATGCAGAACCGGCCGCGAACGCAAAGCTGGCCGTCGTTGATTTTTTCGTCGAGATTCGGATAAACCTTGGAAAGCCTGCCGTCTTTTTGGTGCAGCTCTATCCGGCAACCCAGGCCGCAGAATGGACAGGTCGATATTTCGACGCCGTCCGGTTTGCCGTCCCACTTGGAGCCCTTGTCCGCCAGGGCGCCGGTCGGGCAGACCGACACGCAGGCTCCGCAGAACTCGCATCCGCCCTCAACGTGGCTGTTTCCGAAGGCCGGACCGATTCTGACCTTCGGGCCGCGGAACTTGAAAGCGAGGATCGACGTGCCGCGCACTTCCTGGCACATACGAACGCAGCGGCCGCAAAGGATGCAGAGGTTGTAATCGCGGTCGAAAAAGGGATCGTCGTGTTCGGCCTCGTAGCCGCGGTAATATATCGGATAATCTATCGCCGTCAGGCCGGTCTTTTCCACAACCTGCTGCAGCTCGCACTGGCCGTCGTTCGGGCAATAACGGCATCCGGTGCTCACGCCGGTCTTGCGTATTGTGAACTGGTAGTCCCTGCACTCATGGCTCTCGTCGCAGATAAGGCAGCTCGAAGGGTGCTCGCTGAGGATCATCTGCAGGATCTCTTTTCGCATGTCCTTCAGCGTCGCCGTATCGGTAAGCACCTTCATGCCCTCCTGAACCTTCGTGCTGCAGGACAGGGA
>JBFYZH010000086.1:0-4275 GCA_041309605.1 Candidatus Krumholzibacteriota bacterium | reverse complement strand
CATTATACACCGGCTCAATACGAGGAGTTCGATCTGTGCCTCTACATGGTACAGAACGAGTATTATGTGACGGGTGTCGAGTATCAGCTGGTAAGATCCGGTTCCGGATTCACGATGTCTGGTGTTTCCTATCCGGATAATTTTGCCGTCGAACTCGGCGATCCGCTATCGGGCCATTCGATCACCTTCTGGCCTCCGATGACGGGTTATCCCGAAGGTTATGACCTCCTGGCGACATACCATTGCATGATGACCAGGCCGTGTGAGGACATACCGAACTACACTCTGACGATTGGGCCTCATCCTGATAGCGGGGAGCTTCGTGGCACACGTACACCCAACAACGACTTGTTCGACATCATCGGACTTACGACATACATTTGTCCGGACGGTGTTGCGAACGAAGACGGAAGCTGGGGTGCGATTAAGTCCTTGTACAGGTAAGGAAGATAGTATTTGCTGGTTCGTGGCTGGATGAAGTGAAGATCATCCAGCCACAGGGCCGGAAAAGGGGGTGGTGAGTAGGGAGCAAAGCTTACACTGCTCAGCCCCGGAGATCTTCCTGGGACCGTTTTAGGGTAAGTGAATTGTGAATTGAGGCATTGTGGTTTTACAGCAGGAGTGAAAAGAATGAAAAAAGTTATTTTCTTTGTTGTTGCTCTGGCTCTTATGGCCGGATCAGTCAACGCTGGTCCCAAAGCCTACATCGGTCTCTACATCGATGAGGGACACAGCATTTGCCAGCTCTTAATCGAGGAATACTACCAGGAATGGATTACCTATGTATTCATTCTCCCGAGTGACGAGGGATTGAGCGGCGCGGAATTCAAGTTGGTCGGTCCGACTTTCTTGAGAACCACGGACATTGTTGTGAACGAAAACATCACCGTCGCCATGGGCACCCCTTTCGATGCGGAAGGCGTGTCGGTAGCGTTCGGCCCGTGCATGACCGATTGGACCTGGACGCACGCGATCGGTTGCATGAGCTACAAGGCAACGGGTGAAGGTGTTCCCGCTTTCATCGAGATCGTCGAACGTCCGGATGCAGGCGCGTACCAGATTACGATCTGCGATCCCCCGGATTATTCCTTGAGACCGGTGACGATTCTCAATCACCTGGCTCTGAGCCAGGATTGCATCATCGCCAACGAGGATGCCAGCTGGGGCGCCATAAAGGGAATGTACAACGAATAAAGAGTCGTACAGACCGCTTTGATAAAGGGGACCCGTTTTACGGGCCCCCTTTTTTTACAGACGGCAACGTTCGGAAAATCCTTTCGCGGGTCCGGACTATTTAAAACGCGGGCCCGGACTATTTAAAAGGTAAAGAGAGTATCCCGGACCTTTTCGCCCGGGCCGGGAGGCGGTCCGTTTCCGGATCGCGGTATCGATGCGGGACAGCACGGTTTTTATATGTACCCTGCCCGCCGATTTGTTATAATGTATAATGATGAAGGCGCCCGAAACGATACCTGCTTCTACCCCCCCCCTGGAACAGGAGTGGTCTTCTTGAATAAAACCGATATCCCTCTTACCCGGTATTTTAATATTAACAAGTTGTTCATCGGCGGAGCGTTCGCGGCGGTAATGGCGCTTTCGGCCGCCCCGGCCCCGGTATCCGGCGAGGGATCGTCGAAGCTTGTTTCTTCGGACGGCTCCGCGATAGTTTTCGAAATAGAGGTTCCAGCCGCGGAAATGCTTGAAGCCCCCCAGGGAGGGGTCAGGGTTCTTCTCGATGGGTACGGATCTTTTTCCCCCGAGGGGGCGCCGGATATGCCGGGAAGGACCTTTCTTGTCGCGATTCCTCCGGCCGGCAGCGCGTGGATAGAGGCGAGGGTCATGGAGAGCGAGCAGCTCGGGATCCTGAATCTGGCGAGAGTCATGGGGAAAAGGCTTGTAAGGGGAGAGGACGACATCGCGCTCACGGAGTTTTACATGCCCGGCAGCGATCCCTGGGAAGGGAAAATAAGGGCCGATCTCGCCGGCGCGGGGACTCCATCGTACATGGGCCGGCAGAGAGTCCTTCCCGTAAGGATAAATCCGCTGCTGGCGGATGGAGACGGATTCAGGCTCGCGCGGAAGATATCGGTCACCGTTCATCTCGAATCGGCCGGGAAGGCGATCGAATCGATGGAATCGGCCGCTCCGCGCGTTTCCAGGGCGTGGAAGGAAATTTATCGGGGAGTCCTCGTAAACCCGGCCGACGCGGCACGGTTCGGCAGCCCCGTGAAGGACAGGAGCTTCACCGGGTCGGTATCCGCCCAGGGGAAAAGGCTCAAGCTCAAGATACCGGAGACCGGAGTTTATTCGGTAAGGGCCGACTCCCTTATAGCGAGGGGCATGTCGCCCGCCCTTTCGAACACGGGATTCGCGCTGAAGAAGCTGTATTATGACGAAGGCGAGAGCGGCCTTGCCAGGGAATCGGTCATCCCCATGAGGGTAATCAAGGGCGATCTCTCGGATCCCTATACCTTCGGCGGCGACGACAGGGTCGTGTTTTATGCCGAAGGTATCAAGGACGACACGGCGGCGGGAGATCAGTACGCGACCTTCACCGACTACAACGTGATCTGGCTCGAGGAGGATGCGGGAGCCCTGATGAGGGAATCCGTTCTTCCCGCCGGGCCCGCCGAGGAGACGGACGGGTTCGAAGCGGTTTACAGGGGCAGGAAGGACACCTATTACCACAGGAATATCCCCGCGGGAACGTGGGATTTCTATTTTGTCGCCGGCCTGGTGACTTCGGAATCGTCGATCCCGTTTGAACTGAATCACCCAGATCCGCTCGGTACCTTCTCCCTGCTGGTAAGGGTGCTCGGCGCCGACAGGTCGGTATCCCGCCAGCAGCTCACCGTCAGCATAAGAAACAGTTCTGGAACGCATACGGTGGGCAGCGGGGTCGTATCTTCCACCAACAGCGCCATTCTGGAATTTTCCGGATTGCAGTCCGGAGTGCTTGTCGACGGGCAGAACGAACTGGTCGTGTCGAGCCTGACCTCAAGGGGTTTTCTGGTGAACGATTTCGAGATCAGATACCGCGCGGATTTTTTCGCGAGAGAGAACATGCTGGAATTCGACCTGCAGCCGATGCTTCCCCCGCGGCAGGTCGTGATCCCCGGTTTCACGGCCGGCGAGGGATTTGTAATCGACCTGACCGACGCTTCGGATCCGGTCTTCCTTGAAATCCCGCCGGAGAGTTTCCAGACCTCGGGCGCGACATACACGCTGACGCTTAACCTTTCGACTCCGGTGGAAAGCCGGTTTGCGGTCCTCGCCTCCGGAGCCGGATTGCACCTGTACAACGACTGGATAACGGTCGACACGAATTCGAACCTGATCGGCTCGCAGGGCTCATGGGACGGCATAGTGATCTCGCATCCGGACTTCCTGCCGCCGGTCATGAACGAACTTTTCGAATACGAAGCGTGGAGAGAACAGCAGGGATACAGGGTGCTGACCGTCGATGTCACGGATATCTATGACGAATTCAACGGGGGGCTGAAATCCTGCGAGGCGATAAAAAGGTTTATTCGTTACGGATCGGAAAACTGGGGGACGGATTACGTTCTGCTGGTCGGAGACGGGAACGAGGATCACAAGAGGATATTCTACGACGAAAGCCCCCTCAAGGGGACCCCGCCCGACTTCGTGCCCCCATTCACCTACTCCGTCAACGTCGTGGGGACCTCCTACGATGACGAGGTCATCACGACGGACAAGTATTATTCGTATCTCGACGAGACCTGGCCCTCGACCGGTTATCCGGATGTCTTCGTCGGGAGGCTCCCGGTCGGCAGGGCTGTGGAACTCCAGGCTCTCCTGATAAAGCTATACAGGTTCGAGAATGCCGGGTCCGGGGACACATGGCGTAGAAGCGTCGCCCTGTTCGCCGACGACGCCTGGTCCGGATACCCCGATTACAAGTACTTCTCCAGTGAACTTCCTTTCGAGCAGGGCATGGAGGCGATTGCCCTCGATATCGAGGAATCGCTTCCGGGAGGTTTCGATATCAAGAGACTTTTCCTGTCCGGATGGACCGCTGGCGCTCACGAGATCGGGGAATCGGGAGTGCAGGTCTTTTCGGAAGCGACCGACTCGACCCGGGCTTATTTCACGCCATACCTTGTCGACAGGTTGAACGAGGGGGTGCTGTTCTTTTCCTTCCAGGGGCATGCCCACCGCGCCCACCTTAGCACCGAATCGGGATTTTCTATGTTCAGCCAGTACCGCGACCTCAACCGCCTCACCACGGACAGGAATTTCATATTCATGGGC
>JBFYZH010000085.1:0-11177 GCA_041309605.1 Candidatus Krumholzibacteriota bacterium | reverse complement strand
AGGACCTGGTAAATCATTGTGTAAACGATATTCTCGTCCAGGGTGCTTACCCCCTGTTCTTTCTCGATTACTTCGGATGCGGGAAACTGGATACGGCGGTCATTGCGGAAGTAATCAGCGGCATGGCCAGGGGGTGCCGGAGTAACGGTTGCGCGCTCATCGGCGGTGAAACGGCCGAGATGCCCGGTTTCTACGGCGAAGGCGAGTACGATCTGGCCGGGTGCATTGTCGGAGTGGTGGAACGTGGGAAGATAATCGACGGCGGCAGGATCAGGCCGGGCGACTCGGTCTGGGCGCTCCCCTCGGGCGGTCTTCACACCAACGGGTATTCCCTCGCCAGGAAGATCATATTCGAACAGGAGGGGCTTGGACTCGGGGATGAGATCCCGGGGACTGGTGCGAGCGCGGCCGATCTTCTGCTGGAGGTACACCGAAGCTATCTGCCCGAGATCAAGTCGATTCTCAAACATTTTGATATCAAGGGTCTTGCACACATTACGGGCGGAGGATTGACGGATAATATACCCAGGATCCTTCCAGACGGCTGCGATGTGGAGATAGATACTTCCTTGTGGACGATTCCGCCTGTCTACAGGTACCTCATGGAAAAAGGGAACGTGGATCTTGATGAAATGTACCGTGTATTCAACATGGGGATCGGCATGGTTATCATACTGCCCGATGCGGATCGGCCGGACCCGGGAAAGGCCGGCTGTCGCTGGGAACCTTTCAGGGTGGGCAAGGTGACCGATGGAAATAGAAAGGTGATCCTGAATCCGGGGAGCTGATCGACTCGAATTTCAGGCGCAGGATCCCCGGGGAAGGTATCACGGTTCTTGACAGCCATTAAAGTCAATGATACTATGCGAATCCGGATTATTTTCCATTTGTCGGGAGAGGTCTTAGGACTTATTATTAAGGCACCGGCAGGATTAATGAAGATAAAAATGACTGAAATGCTCAAAGAGAGGAGTCTTGTATGCTGACCATCACCAGAAGAGATGAAGGTGGTGTGGTGATCCTGGATCTCGCAGGTCAGATCGACGGAGGGCCTAAATCTGAGAAAATCCATGAGATCATCAAGGAGTATATCAAGGAGGGGGAAAGAAAATTCGTACTCAATCTCAGTGATGTGAGATGGCTCAACTCTCTGGGAGCCGGTGTTCTCATCGCCGCCTATGCCTCGGCCAAGAGAGAGAATGCGGCTCTGAAACTTCACAGCGTTCAGGACCGCGTTACATCGGTCCTTAAAACATGCGGGCTTATTCCGGAAGTTTTCGATGTGTACGATGACGAAAAGGATGCGCTTTCGAGCTTCTGAGTATTTTGACCTTTGATCAGTACAGGAGATAAAATGAAGATTAAAAAAAAGGAAGTCGACGGAATCACGATCCTCGAGCTCTCAGGCGAGATGTATGGAGGACCCGAAAACATGAAGCTGGTGGACGTGGTCTCCGAATTAATACAGGAGAATAAGCTCGACCTTGTCATAAATCTTGGGAAGATCAAATGGATTTCCAGCACGGGGCTCGGTATTCTTGTTTCAGCCCGCTCGCGCTTTGCCAAGGAAGGCGGAGTCATAAAGCTCTGCCAGCCGAATGACAGAGTGCTCGGAATTCTTCAGGTAACCCGTTTGAACATGATATTCGATGTGCACGGTTCGGAACAGGAAGCGGTGGACAGCCTGAAAAAATAAATGAAAATTCCACGCCACGAAGGGGCGGAGGCCTCCATCACGCGGATGCGGCCTATGGATCAACCGGCCGTATCCTGTAAAAGTCACCTGAAACGCGTTTGCCCGATCGACTCGGGCTTTTTTTTAGTGAAGTTCCTTGAAGGGAGCCATGCCATGAGAAGGATATTTCCGCTGATCGTGCTCGTGTCCATTACGGCGGCGGCGTATCTGCGCGCCGACGTGATGACCGTGGAGAAATTCGCCTCGATGACAAAATGCGTCGATCCGCAGATATCACCCGATGGAAAGAAGGTGCTTGTCACCGTGACGATACCTGATATAGAGGGCAATCGTAACGACACGCATGTCTGGATGACGTCCATCGAAGGCGGCGAAGCGGTGCAATTCACGGACTGTTCGGGCGCCGATCTTCATCCCAGGTGGTCTCCGGACGGCCGTTCGGTGGCGTTCGTGTCGACCCGCTCGGGAAGTTCCCAGATCTGGATTATAGACACGGCCGGCGGGGAGGCCAGGCGGCTTACCGGTATTTCTACCGGCGCCCATGATCCGGTCTGGTCTCCGGACGGAAAATCGATCGCCTTTTATTCGTTTGTCCATCCCGGCTGCCCGGACGACGACTGCAATGCGAAAAAGGACAGGGATCGGGAGGCCGATCCGGTCAAGGCGAGGGTGATAGAGCACTTGCTCTACAGGCACTGGGATTCATGGAAAGAGGGCAGAAGGAACCATCTTTTTATCGCCGATGTGGAAACGGGGAAAACGAGGGATCTTACCGCCGGCCGGGAAGGCGATTTCCCGACATATCCCTGGGGCGGTTCCGGGGAATACTGCTTCTCCCCCGACGGCGCCGAGATATGCTGCGTTTCCAAGGCGCCCGGGGACGAGGCCGTATCGACGAATACCGACCTTTTCATCATTAATATCTCCAGCGGGAAAATATCCCGCCTTACCTCGAGCGAAGCGGCGGACGAAAACCCCGCCTACAGCCCGGACGGGAGATTCCTTTCGTTCAGGGCGCAGGCGGTGCCCGGGTTCGAAGCCGACCGCTGGCGGCTGATGCTGATGGACAGAAAATCCGGGGTGACAAAGGAGATCACCGGGGATTTCGACCGCTGGGTCCTTGGTTACACATGGTCGCCGGATTCAAGGAAGATCTTCCTGTCGGCGGGTGACGACGGGCACAATGCTCTGTTCGGCCTCGATCCGGCGAAAGGGAAGATCAGGAAGCTCGTGGCCGGGGCGAATAACGGTTCCGTCAGGGTGTCGCCTGACGGGAAGATCCTCCTTTTCGAAAGAAAAAGTTTCGACTATCCGGCCTCCATATGGAAGATGTCGTCGGACGGGAAGGGGCTTGGAAGGTTCGTCGACTTCAACGCCGAGACTTACAAAAGCCTGGAGTTCAATACCGCTGAGGATGTCAGGTATACAGGGGCGGAAGGCGCCGCTATACAGGCGTTCCTTATCAAGCCCCCGAAATTCGATCCGAAGCGAAGGTATCCGGCCATCGTGATCGTGCACGGCGGGCCGCAATCGGCTTTCGTCGATTCTTGGTACACGAACTGGAACGCCCAGACCTTCGCCGCCGCCGGCTACGTCATATTCATCCCCAACTTCCACGGCAGCGACGGGTTCGGCCAGGAATTCGTAAACTCGATCAGCCGCGACTGGGGCGGCAGATGCTACGAGGATATAATGCTCGGGGTCGATTACCTTGCCTCGTTGCCGTACGTCGACTCCGGGAAGATAGGCGCCGCCGGCGCTTCGTTCGGCGGCTACATGATAAACTGGATCGAGGGACACACCGACCGCTTCGCATGCCTGATATCGATGGCGGGCGCGTTCAACACGATAAGCAAGTTCGGCGTCACCGAGGAGCTCTGGTTCCCCGAGTGGGATTTCGGCGGGACGCCGTGGACCAGCAGGGAAACTTACGAGAAGTGGAGCCCGCACAATTTCGTCTCAGAATTCAGGACCCCGTGCATGGTCGTGCACGGCGAACTCGATTTCAGGGTGCCCGTGGGCGAAGGTCTGCAGATGTTCACGGCGCTTCAGAGGATGGGGGTTCCGTCGAAACTCCTCTATTTTCCGGACGAGGGGCACTGGGTCCTGAAGCCCAAAAACAACATCTTCTATTACGCACAGTTCATCGATTGGATGGACAGGTATCTGAAATAGCCGATCTCCCGGGCTGGCGGCGTCAGGGACAGGTAAAAACCGGCGAAGCGGCTATTCCGTATCGTTCGCCGTACTCGAGATCGGCCGAGAACGCGTCGTCCATTTCGGCGATGATATTGAGTCCCGTTCCGGTGACCGTGACGGCGACCAGCCCGTTGTTCCAGGTGTCTATGATATACACTTCGCCGTTCAGATACGCGATATCCCCCCAGCGGCCGGTGGCCGAATAATCGTAAAGGTCGATGAACGTCCGCTGCCATGTCCCGTCCGCCTCTATCCTCCCGATCGTCCTTTCGGAGACGCTGCCGTCGAGGACTACATATATGTTGCCGGTGCTGTCGGCGCACATCCCCGCCGGCGAGGAGGAGCCTGTGGCGGCCAGAATCGTCTCGGCGCCGCCGAAATCCCCGCGTCCATCCCACGCGTATCTGTGGAAATGGAAGGTCGGATTGTCGCCGGTGACTATCCAGGCGTCGCGGCTGACCGGATCGACGGCGAGACAGTGCGGGCTGGCCGCGGCGATCGGCGCTTCCGCCGAAAGCACCGATGACGGGCAGAATATCCCGAAAAGATTCGTGGAGGTTACGGCAGTGAGAACGCTGCCGTAATTCGGTTCGATCTGTGCCACGGCCGGCGAAGCGTACGTATAAAAGATCGATAGCGATTTGTCATCGGGATCGACCTTGTAAATTTCGTCCGTCGTGGAAAGGAACAGTTCGCCGCGGGGCGAGAAGGCGAGGTCGATTATCTGCTCGGAGGTTTCCAGGACCTCTTCGTAAACCAGGCCCTCCGGATCGTAGTCGATGATCACCGAGCCGCTTCCGGAAAGAAGCGATGAACTTGTCGTCGATATGAAGATGTGCCCGGACGCCCAGGCGCAGGCGGCGGCGGGATCCTCCTCCGGGCATTCGAGCGCCGCGGCCGTGGCCGTAAAATGGGTGCTGTCTCCGTCTATCGAGACCCCCACGCAGTGCTGGCCGGCCGAACTGCCGAGCTTGAACAGGCACGAGGCGAGCCCGGAGGAGCCGGTCTGGGCCGAAGCGGGGCTGACCGACGCCCCGGTGTTCGCGGTCGAGAACAGGACGGTGATCCCCGGCCTTGGATTCCCGAGAATATCCGACGCTCTCACGACAAGGGGATCGGGGAGGTTCGATCCGATTGTTCCGGCCTGGTTGTTGCCCGCATATACGGCTATTCTTGTTATCAGGGTCTGGTCGTCGTCCGTGAGGCTATCCTCCGCGCACGACAGTACCAGAACGGCGGCGGTCAGAAGGACCATCGACGAGGTCACGGCCGGATTCCATTTTAGATTTCTCATCCATATTCCTCCCTGTTGATGAAATGTTCTATGCCGGTGTATAATTGCATTGTTATCGTCGACTCTATGTCAAACGTCACCCCGCGTCAATGCAGGAAAATTTCCAAACCTGTCTGGAGGGAGGAGCCATGAGTAGAGGCGAATACAAATATCCCTGGATTGTCAGGCGCGATATCGACGGGTTTTTCGGTCTCGCGATCGACAACCTCATTCAGTTCCTTCTAATCGCGACGCTTTGCCCCGTGCTTGCCGGGATCCCCTCGGAATTTGTATTCACGCGCATCCTGCCCGGCGCCGCGGTTTCGGTCATACTGGGAAATCTCTTTTATTCCTGGCAGGCGAGAAGGCTGGCGATTAGGGAAAAAAGGGAAGACGTGACGGCTCTTCCATACGGAATCAACACGGTCAGCCTCTTCGCGTACCTTATCTTCATCATGGGCCCCGTATTCAGGGAGACGGGGAGCTTTGAGCTTGCGTGGAAAGTCGGGCTCCTGGCCTGTTTTTTCAGCGGCGTGATAGAGTTCAGCAGCGCCTTCTACATCGATTTTCTTCGAAGGATCACGCCGCGCGCGGCCCTTCTGGCGACTCTGTCCGGGATAGCGATAACCTTCATATCGATGGATTTCGCATTGCAGACATTCGAAAAACCGCTTGTCGCGATGCTGCCCCTGGCATTGATCCTGGTGCAGTATTTCGCCAGAGTACGGTTTCCTTTCGGAGTTCCGGGGGGACTCGCGGCTCTCATGGCCGGCACTGTGCTGGCGTGGCTTTTCGGAGCGATGGATGTATCCGCCATCCCCGCGGCGGCATCGGAGATGGGATTTTACCCTCCGTTGTACTCGGGCGCCGGCATGTTCGAAGTGATGAACAGCCAGTACCTGTGGCGGAATATGTCCATAATCATACCGATGGGACTCTTCAACGTTCTGGGCTCCCTTCAGAACCTGGAGAGCGCCGAAGCCGCCGGGGACAGGTACGAGACGATGCCGTCGCTCGCCGTCAACGGGATAGGTTCGCTTGTCGCCTCCTTCTTCGGGTCATGCTTTCCCACGACGATATATATCGGTCATCCGGGTTGGAAAGGGCTGGGGGCAAGGACGGGGTATTCGATGCTCAACGGCGTCTTCTTCGTCATCATAGCCTTTTCAGGATGCGTGAGGCTCATCAACACGATCATACCGATGGAAGCGGGGATAGCGATAGTGCTCTGGATCGGCATCATCATTTCCGCGCAGGCTTTCCAGGCGACACCCCGCGAGCACGCTCCGGCGGTCGTGATAGGGCTGTTTCCGGCTTTCGCCTCGTGGGGAGTCAACATTCTCAAACTCGGGTACCAGGGGGCCGGCACCCTCCTTTCCGAACAGGCCCGCTCGGGGGTGCCGATCAACGGATTTCTCGGCCTGCTGGCACTCGACAAGGGGTTCATTTTCATATCGATGATCCTCGCTGCGATAAGCGTATTCCTTATCGAGAAGGAATTTCTCAAGGCCTCTCTATGGTCGCTTGCCGCCGCCGTAATGGCGTTCTTCGGGGTGATCCACACATTCGAATTCAGCGGCAACGAAACGGTGAGCGTCCTCGGCTGGAACGCGGGGGGGCCATACGCGTTCGGGTATTCCTGTTTCGCCGTCGTATTTGCGATCTTCCATTTCTGGCGAAAGAGAGGAGGAGGACGGGAGGTCTCCGGGCACTGGAAGACCGCCGGAAATTCGGTTTCGGGTGCCGGAACCCCCGGAAGACTCCCCGGCCGGAAAAAGATCTGAAAAAAAGCCCGTTTGTCTGAAATCTGGAATCCATCTTGCAATAACAACCGCAATCAACACCGGAAAACCGGACTCTGTCGGAAGGGAAGGAATGAAAAAGGTTCCGTCCGATCTGGAGGAGCGGTATCGCCGGTTTCTCGAAGGCAGGGGGGACGAAGCCGTCGCCCTTGTCGTGTCTTTAAGGGAGAAAAGGTCGGAGCGGGCCGAAGAAGGAGCCTGGGCGGCACTTGTCCTCTCCCGGATGTATATTACAAAAGGAAAGTACGACCTCGCCACTTCGTATCTGAGGCTGGCGTGTGAACTGTTCCGCTCGTCCCCGGGCGGTCTCATTCCGCCCGGGCTATGGGTTAACAGGGCGGTTATCCTCAATGCGATGGGAAGGTGCGGGGATGCGGAGAAGCTTCTTCGCAGGGTGTTCAGGATCTCCCTTGAAAATGGGGAATCCCTTGCCGCGACTAAGGCCGCGGTCAACCTTGCAATTATTTTGGCCGGCAGGCACGAACCGGTCGAAGCCGTTTCATTCATAGAGTTCGCCCGTCAATGTTATCTTGGTCTCGGATTGGAAAACGGCAGGGTCGGTGTCGACCTGGCCAGAGCCTTTATCGAAAACCGCAGGGGTAATCATTGCGAGGCAGTCGAAATAATCCATCTGCTTTCAGGTTCGGCGCAAGGCAATCCCCTCATTATCGACCGAAGGCAGAGGCTGACCGCTCTTCTCATCTGCGCTGAAGCTCATCTCGCAATGTCGGATACGGGGCACGCCCGCGCAATGCTCGATGAAATCGCCTCATACAGGGAAGCGCTGGAACTGTTCAGGCCCGTCAGGATACACTGGCTTCGGCTCGTATCCCGCCTGGAAAGAACGAAGGGAAGAACGACCGTCGCGGACGGGTTATCCGCGACCGCGCGCGCGTTGGCGGAAAGGTCCGGCCTGACCCGTCAACCGCCCGAGGGCCCGGACGTAATCCCGCACAGGGGGTCCGCCGTCAAGGAGGATCCGTTCGAAGGGCTCTGCAGCGACCGCCCCGATTACGAAATGGAACAAGGAGGGTCCGGGGAGCGCTGTCCCTTTGTAACGTGCGACGCCGGGACGATCTCCCTTCTTGAACGGATCAGGCAATCCGCGCCGGTACCGGTCCCCATTCTATTTACGGGAGAATCCGGTGTGGGCAAGGAGGTTGTCGCGAGGCTGGTCCACAAGTGGAGCGGGCGGGGTTCCAGGCCGTTCGTCCCCGTGAACGCCGCCGCGCTTCCCTCGGAACTGTTCGAGAGCGCCCTGTTCGGCCACGCGAGGGGCGCTTTCACGGGCGCGGGCAGGGAAAAGAAGGGATTACTCGAGATTGCGGGCGAGGGGACCCTCTTTCTCGACGAGATCGGGGAGTTACCGCCCGGCCTGCAGGTCAAGCTTCTTCGCTTCCTCGACAGCGGCGAGTATTTTGTGGTCGGCGGGGATGCGATCATGAGAAGCGGCGCGAGAGTCGTCGCCGCCACGAACAGGGACCTTGAATCGGCGATCGTATCGGGCCGTTTCCGGCAGGACCTTTTCTACAGGCTTTCGACGCTGAGGTTTCACATACCTCCCCTGAGGGAAAGATCCGGGGACATGAAAAAGCTTTGCGCGCATTTCCTGGAGGCGATAAGCGGGCAGTACGGTATCGGGCCGCTTGCCGCCGGCGAGGCGGCGCTGAATCTTCTTGCCGCTCATTCCTGGCCCGGGAACGCGCGCGAACTGCGAAACGTTCTTCTCTCCGCGGCGATCAGGAGAAGAAAGGGCACGATCACGGTTTCGGATATTCCGCCGGGCGTCCTTCGGTCAGTGCTGGAGAACCGGCCGGGGATCGAAGGGGATCGCGGCCTGCCGGCGCCGGGATGCATGATATACGGGACGAATCCCCGGACTTGCGGTGAAACGGCGCTCGAAGACAGGCTGAGGACGACCGAAAAAGAGATGATCGCGAAAGCGCTCTTCGAAGCTTCGGGCAACATGACTAGGGCCGCTTCGATCCTGGGACTCAAGAGAACGACCCTTCTTTACAGGATGAAGCGTTGCGGGATCGATCCGCGGGACAAGGGAGGCGTCCGGCGTTAAAGGCCGCTTTTAAAGCTTGTATCCGAATCTTCTCAACAGGTCATGCCGCCATTTGCGCCCGGCTTCGTCCTCCGTGCCCCTGGGTTTTGCGCCGTCTATCACGCCCATGACGCCGCGGCCCCGGCCGTTATCGGCCACGATCACTTCGACATCGTTGGCGGTGGCGCAGAAGATGCCGCAAACTTCAGGGACCGTCCTGACGGCATTGAGAAGATTCACGGGAAAAGCGTTCCTCATGAAGATTATGAAGGCGTGACCGGCCCCTATGGACCGGGCGTTGGTTTTCGCCAGCTCGATCATCTCGTCGTCGTTGCCGGAGAACCTGACAAGGCAATCCCCCGACGCTTCGCAGAAAGCGACTCCGAATTTAATCCCCGGGACGGCGTTTATCGCCGCCTCGTGAAGATCCTCCACGGTCTTGATGAAATGGGATTGTCCCAGTATGAAATTGATGTCGGCCGGTTTGACGATTTTTACCGTGGCCAGTTCCATATGTGCCTCCTGGAGGGGTTATCGCGGAAAGTCCCGCGAAATGCCGTGCGCCTTTATCTTGTTGTGCAGATGCTGGCGCGTGACGTCGAGTATTCCCGCGGCCTTTGTGATCTTCCAGCCGGTTTCGGCGAGCACCTCCATTATGATCTGTTTCTCGACGATGGCCAGTTTTTCCTTCAGGGTCTTCTGCGCGCTCAATTCGCCGAGGAACCCGGCCTCGTCGGAAAATTGCGGGAAGAATTCCTTTGAAAGAATATTCGAATCGCCGCAAAGCGCAAGGGATCTTTCGACGGTATTTTCGAGTTCCCTGACGTTTCCAGGCCAGTCGCCCGACATGAGCAGTTTCATCGTTTCAGGGACGATTCGTATTTCCCCCTTATTCATCTTTTTCGAGTATTTTTTCAGGAAATGTTCGGTCAGCGGGAGGATGTCGTCTTTGCGCTCGCGCAGCGGTGGTATCGTTATGGGAACGACATTGAGCCTGTAAAAGAGGTCCTGGCGGAATCTTCCGTTCCTGATGTCCTCGCCGAGGTCCCGGTTTGTCGCCGCGATCACCCTGACATCGACTTTCCTCGTGGCGTTGTCGCCGACCCTGCGTATCTCCCCCTCCTGCAGGGCGCGAAGCAGTTTCACCTGCAACGGCATCGGCATATCGCCGATCTCGTCGAGGAAAATGGTGCCGCCGTTGGCCGTCTCGAAAAGTCCCGCCTTGTCGCTCACGGCTCCGGTAAAAGCGCCCTTCCTGTGGCCGAAGAGTTCGCTTTCGAGAAGGTCCGGGGGCATCGCCCCGCAGTTGATCGGGACTATCGAACCGTTTCTGCGAAGGCTGTGATGGTGAATCGCCCTTGCGATAAGTTCCTTGCCCGTCCCGGTCTCGCCATGTATAAGGACCGTCGTGTCCAGCGGGGCGACCCTCTGGATGACGCTGAAGATGTCGTGCATCGACTTGCTTTTTCCTATAATGCCGGAAAACTCGTACTGTCCGGACAGTTCCGCCTTGAGCTGCAGGTTCTCCATGGCGAGATTTTCCTTCGAGAGCATCAGTTCGCCGTGAAGTCTCGCGTTTTCTATGGCGATCGCGGCCTGGGAGGCGAACGCCATGACGATCGACATGTCGTCTTCCGAGAGTTCCTTCGACAATCTGCTGGAATCGGTATAAATAACGCCGATGACCCTGTTCTCGAGCTTCAGCGGGACGCACACCGCCGTGTGAAGCCTCAGATCTATCACGCTCTGCTGATTCTTGAACTGGTCGTCCTCGGTCGCGTTGGAGATAAAGAGGGGTTTCCCCTTGATGAACACGTCGTTGATGATGCTGTGACTTACTTCAAAATCATCCTGGGCGAGGAACTGTTCCCTTCGGTCCCGCGCGATGCGGAACTGCAGCGAGTCATCCTGCCCGGACAGCATGAGGAATCCGCGGTCGGTATCGGCGAGTCTTATCACCGAATCGATTATTCCGGCGAGGAGTTCATTGAGGTTGAGCGTGGAGTTGAGGTTTTTTGTGATGTCGATCAGCATTTCGAGCTTGGTGAGCCTGTGCCTGGTCTTTTTAAGCTCCGTCGACAGAGTTCCCTTCGCCAGAACCGATCCCGATTTTTCCAGACCGTCAAGATTGCTCTCGACCTCAGCGAAGAAGTCGCT
>JBFYZH010000084.1:0-34447 GCA_041309605.1 Candidatus Krumholzibacteriota bacterium | reverse complement strand
GATAGGCGTCGGCCGCGCTCATGTATTCCTTGAGCTTCAGGTAGCAGACCCCCATGTTGAAATAAAGATCCGGGTTGTCGGTCTCCGATCTGCGGTACCCCTTGGCCGCCAGCTGGAACATCTTGACGGCGCTGGAGAAATTCTGTTCGCGTAAAAAGTCGTTGCCGATCTCCTCGATGATTTCCGCGTTGGTCGGATCGTCGTCGAGCAGTTTTTCGAAGGTCACCAGGGCCTGCTCCTCGTTGCCCCTCATTATCATCACGCGCCCGGCCAGCGAAAGGACCTTCCCGTAATCTGGATCGCTGTTATCGACCTTGGCCAAAAGGGTGTCCGCCGCCGTGTAAAGAGCTTCCTTGTAAGTGCTGTCGCCCTCGCTCACGATCTGGCTGTAAGCCATCGCGAGGTTAAGCCATCCCTTTACCTTTCTTGGATCGGCCTGCGTGGCAAATCCGAATTCCTTCGCCGCTCCGTGCAGATTCTGCGACTGATATTCGGCCACGCCGACGTTGAAATGCCTCGCCCAGTTCGAACCGATGTTATTCTCGACATCGGTCACCCGTTTTGGATCGAGCTCGGCCGATCTTCTGAAACAGTAATAGGCGCTGTCCATCTTCTCTATGAATGTGTACGACAGGCCAAGCTGAAAAAACGCCTCGGCGTCGTTCGGTTTCTTCTCCAGAGCCAGCTTTGCGAAATGTATCGCCTTGTAATAGTTTTTCGTCTGGTTGTGGAGCATGGCACTCGTCGTTTCCACGCTCTTGCAGGCGTAAACGCCGAGAAGCAGGAAGACCAGAACCGCCACTCCCACCTGATTCCTTCTCATCTGGAAGATACCTCCTTCGTGTCCGCCGCGGACCACGATCATTTCCTTCGGTAACGCGAGACAGTGATCTTTTCAAAAAGTTAGCAGCCGACAGGGACCATGTCAAGGAATATCGGGTCGTGTCGATTTTGCATCCGGTTTGTTAGAAAAGGTTTACAGGATCGACATCCCATTGCAGATCGATCCCTTTCGTTCCCGCCAAAACCTCTTCGGCCGCTTGAACCAGTTTTTTCTTCGACTCCCCGGAAAACGGACCCTTTACGAGCACATGGAACCTGTACCTTCCCTTTATCTTCTCGACGAGTGCGGCCACGGGGCCGAGCAGGGAGGCACCGTCCCGAAGCTCTTCCCTCTCAAAAGCCTCGTAAACCGCTTGCGCGGCCTTTTCCGCCGCGGCGGCGGAAAGGGACGAGACGGTGAACAGCATCAACCTGACGGCGGGCGGGTACCCGAGCTGTTTTCGGAGCGCCAGTTCGACCGCGGCGAACCCGGGGAAATCGTGTCCCGAAATATGGTCATAAATGAAGTGCCCTGGAGCGAAAGCCTGGATGATCACCCTCCCCCCCCGCATTCCCCGGCCCGTCCTTCCGGCCGCCTGCGAGAGAAGATGGAAGGTGCGTTCAGCCGCCCTGAAGTCGGGAAAATTGAGCCCCTCGTCGGCCGCCAGTATCCCCACCAGGGTCACATCCGGGTAATGATGCCCCTTCGCCACCATCTGGGTGCCCAGAAGAAAGTCCGCTTCTTTCCTGCCGAATTTCTCGAGCAGGCCCAGGTGCCCCGTCTTCCCCGTCGTCGTATCAAGATCCATCCTCAGGATCTTTGCCCCGGGAACCAGGTTCTGAAGTTCCATCTCGACCCTCTGCGTTCCGGCTCCTTTCTGAAGGATCCTGTAGCCGC
The DNA here is from genome assembly GCA_041309605.1 of Candidatus Krumholzibacteriota bacterium. Taxonomy (GTDB): domain Bacteria; phylum Krumholzibacteriota; class Krumholzibacteriia; order Krumholzibacteriales; family Krumholzibacteriaceae; genus JALOPX01. Next base: position 32,727 of record JBFYZH010000084.1, on the reverse strand, counting down.
CGCACCTGGGGCACCTGTCGGGCGGAGGCCGGTGGTGCCCGCAATAATGGCACAGCAACCGGTGCCCCCTGCTGTGGTACGTGAGAGATATGGAACAGTTTGGGCATCTGTCTATCCATCCGCACCCGCCGCACTGGACGTAGAAGGCGTGCCCTCTGCGGTTTATCAGTATTATCCCCTGTTCGCCGTCCCGGAGGGTCTTTTCCATCGCGCGCAGCAGTTCATCGGAAAAGATTCCGTCGCGTCCCCTCATGTCGACTATCTCCACCGCCGGCATCCTCCCGCCGGCGGGCCTTTCGGATAGCGTGAACAGGGTAATCCCGCCCTCCGTGGCCTCCGACCAGCTCTCGAGCGACGGAGTGGCGGACCCCAGAAGAAGGGGCACTCCCTCGCTCCGGCTCCTGAAAGCGGCCGCTTCCACCGCACTGTAGTGGGGTTTTTCCTCCTGTTTGAACGACGGATCCTGTTCTTCGTCGATGACGATGATCCTCAGGTTTTTCAACGGGACGAACACGGCCGATCTCGGGCCTATGACGACCCTGGCGTCGCCGGCCGCGGCTTTTCTCCATATGGTGGCCCTCTGCGGCCCGCTCAACCGGCTGTGAAGCACGGCCACGTCGTCCCCCCCGAACCGCCGCTGGAACCTGGCGGTGGATTGCGGGATGAGCGCTATCTCGGGAACCAGGACCAGCGCGGATCCGCCCGCCGCGAGGACCTCCTCGATGCATCTGAGGTAAACCTCCGTCTTTCCGCTGCCTGTCACACCGTAAAGAAGGAACGTGCGCGGGGAACCTTCCACAACGGCCGCGGCCACGGCGTCAAAAACCGCCCGCTGATCGTGATTGAGCGGCGGGCGCTGCGGTTCCGCGGGGAAACGGTCCGCCACATCGCCTCTTATTACGGATCTTCCCTTTCCCCTGATTCCGGCGGGAAGGATCGCCCTCAGGACGATCCCCGCCGGCTGGACATAATACCTCGACATCCAGGATGCCAGCTTCAACAGGGCCGGCGTCAACAGGGGTTCTTCGTCGAGAACGGAAACTATCGTTTTGAGGTCCAACCCTTCGGGAGGCTCGGAGCCGAGGGAGATCACATATCCGGTCATCTTTCTTTTTCCGAAGGGAACCGCCACGCGCGAACCGACCTTGACGGCGCCCTTCGCTTCGTCGGGGATCCTGTAGGTAAAAAGCCTGTCGACCGGGATCGGCAGGGCTATATCGGCGAACAGCGTATCTTCGGCAATCTCTCCCATGGTGGCAGAGAGTATATTACCTGTCCGGCCGGCCGGCAACGCAAAAGGCTACCTGGAGCTTACGAGCAGCTCGTGGATTCTCTCGATGAGCTTGTTGGGACTGAACGGCTTGATGATGTAGTCCGTGGCCCCCACTTCATATCCCAGCCTCTTGTCGATATCCCTTCCCTTTGCCGTAAGAAGCACGACCGGTATGTTTTTTGTCAAGGGGTTGGCCTTCAATATCCGGCAGGTCTCGTACCCGTCGATCTTGGGCATCATGATATCGAGTATTATAAGATCCGGCTGTTCGCGGCGGGCCTTGTCCACGGCTTCCTCGCCATTCGAGGCCGTCAGTACTTCATACCCCTCGGAGCCTATGCTGAACTCGAGTATCTGCGTGATGTTCACCTCGTCGTCGACGACCAGCACCTTCCCTTTTCTCATTTAATTTCCTCCCTGTTTTTTTCCCCCGATCCTGAATTTCCATTCTCTTTTCTTATCGCCTCAAGTTCCTTTTCTATCACGTCGAGCACGAGTTCCTGGTCGTCTTCCCTGGCGCCCAGTTCGTGCAGCACCTTTACGAAAGCCCCCACGACCTTGGGATCGAACTTCGTCCCCGAGTTTCTGATTATTTCGTTTCGCGCCTCGTCGATCGTGAAGGCGCGGCGGTACGGGCCGTGAGTTATCAGCGCCCTGAAGGAATCGATCACGTTTATTATCCTCGCCTCTATGGGAATCTCCTCCCTCATCAATCCTTCGGGGTAACCGCTTCCGTCGAAGAATTCGTGATGATACCGGACCATTTTCATGATCCTTTCGTCCAGTCCCATCGGGGACAGAAGCATGTACCCGAGATTCGGATGTTCGTGGAGTTTCTTCCATTCCCGGTCCGCCAGTTCTTCCTTTTTCATCCTGATGCTTCGTGGGATCTTCATCATGCCGAGGTCGTACATGTTCATCCCCATTCTCAGGGCGGTCAGGGACTCCTCGGAAAGACCCAGCCTGCGTCCGACGGCCAGGGCGATCAGCGAGTAATTCACGAGATTCCTGCTTCCCAACCCCTCCCTTATGTGAAGGATGCTTTTCATGGCTTCCTTGAGTCTTTCGAAATTGAAGGAAACCGTTTCATAGGCTTCCAGTTTTTTCAGCATGCCCGATATTATCCCGCTGAAAGCCTCGAGGACTTCCTTGTCGGCCTTTGTGAATTCCCGTCCCTCGACATGGTCGCTCACGTTAATGACTCCCATGATCGTGTCGCCGTCCCTGAGGGGCGAAGATATGAACGAGTTCGTTCCGTAGTAGGCGCTGTTGTTGACGCGCCCCATGTTCCCGTCTTTTTCGATGTTGAAAACATGGATCGACTCCCCGTCGAGAAACACTTTTCCGGCGATCCTTTCGCCGAGTTCGACGTTCGTGTTCTGAACGAATTCCGGGTCGAGCCCCTTGGCCGCGATCACCTGCAGAACCTGCTTTTCCCTGTCGAGCACCATGATCGACGCCTTTTTTGCCTGGAGGAACTCCGAAAGCATTTCCACGAGCAGAGAGAGATACCTTTCTCTTTCGAATCTCACCGATCCTATATGTCCCGCGGCCGCGGCCTGCCTGACGATGATGTCCTTGACCGGAAGCATCACCACGAACCTCGCGCCGGCTTCTTTCACGTTTTCGACCCATATCCTGCCGTCATGCCATTCGACGATGTTTTTGCAGATCGCAAGGCCCAGGCCGGATCCTCCGAATTCCCTCGTATCGCTGGCGTCGACCTGGTGGAACCTCTCGAATATTTTCTCCAGCTGGTCCTCGGGGATGCCGTGGCCCGTATCCTGGACCACGATCCTCGCCGCCGAAGCCTCCTCCTCAAGCGTCACGGTGACCTTGCCCATATGGGGGGTGAACTTCACGGCGTTGCTGATGAGATTCTGAAGGAGCTGTCTTATCAGTTCCCTGTCGGCGTCTATCACGACATCGTGTTTCGGAAGCCTTAAATCCGTATTGACCTTCTTTTCCATGAAGTTTTTTTCGAGTTCCCTGAGCGACTCGGTGATCATCTCGCCGAGGTTGCAGGACGATTTTTCGACCTTCAGGTGCCCCGTTTCCATGCTCGAATAGCTGAGCATGTTATCCACCAGTTTTATGACCCTGTCGTTCTCCTCCGCCATCACCGTCAGGAAATTCCGCATCGTGTCGCGTTCGATGGTCTTGACATTGTCGAGAAGAGTCTCCGCGTAAGCCTTTATCGACGTAAGAGGGGTTCTGAACTCGTGGGAAACGATCGAAAGGAAATTCGATTTGAGCTGGTTGGCCGCTTCCAGTTCATCCTTGCATGCGGACAGGGCCTTCCTCCCGCTTCGCACCTTTTCCTTGAAATTTTCCCTGGCACATATCTCGATCACGTTGAAGGAATACATCCTCAGGATCTCCCAGAGGTCGACAGGGGGGCTGGCGCGGAAAAAACCGATCGTGAAAAAGCCCCTGGTCATGCCGTCTTCCATCACCGGAACTATGGCGATGCCGTTCGCGCTCCACTCGATTCCCTCCGGAACGAAGGCATCGCGGTCCTCGCCCAGGTCTTCCCTGTCAAGAAAGTACCCGCAGCAGACGGCCTTCTCGCCGCAGCAGAGGGCGGAGAACCTGTTCTTGTTCAGTTTCATCGAAAATCTCGGTTGCGGACAGATCACGCCGTTGTGCAGCCAGGCCTTCGTTTCGAACCTTTCGTCCATCTCCCCCGCGGTCCTGACGAGGACGAACTGGGCTTGCGTCTCGCCGTACACGGCTTCGGCGAGGGCCTTGTACACCGCCTGTTCCTTTTCGCCGCCGATTATCTTCATGCTGATTTCCATCATCTTCCTGCCGGGAATATTCCCCGGGGCGATCATGTCGGAGGCCGACACGGCACGGGGCCCGTCATCGCGTTCGGGAGACGGCAGCGCGGAGGCCGTGGAAGACTCGAAAACAAAAGCAATGAGGAACAGGAAAAAGCCCGCGACGTCGACAAGCGTGAACAGCTGGATCCAGAAGGGGTCGTTGCCGGTCAGCCCCGACGATATCAATCCCGCCATCACCGACGCCGCAGCCGTGAAAGCGGCCGACGCGAATATCAGCGCCGGGCCCCTGAACCCGAATCTTTTCCTCTCCATAAGCAGGCCGGCGACCAGTCCGGCCGGAGCGAACGTCACAAAGAAAAAGACGAGTCTCATCGCGACGGAATCGAGCGGTTTCCCGCCCGAGACCAGAAGCATAGAGACGCCGAGAACGATCCCCGAGATGGCGGTCGGTCCCGCGAGCCTGCCGTTCCACGGCGAATAGTCCTCTTCCCTTCTTCCGGACGCGGCGCTGGTCATGAGCATGTAGAAACCGGCGAGTCCGGCGGCCAGGGCGGCTGCGGAATAACCCGCGCGTCCCGCGCCCAGGAAAAGGACGAGGACCACCCGGGAGACCGCAAGCAGGAAAAATCCTGCCGCCACTCCCGCCAGGGTCCCCTTCTGCCTGTACCGCCTGAGCATCGAGACCCTGCCTATCGAGGCCAGGGATATAAGCAGGACGAGGAAGAGATACGTGACCGCTCCCGCGTCGCCGGTGAACATTATTTCAGCGCCGGACCTGAGCACCCGAACCCTCCCGCTCAAGGCATCGCCTTGTGTTTGCCGCCGAACCGCAATTTGTCCGTAATGTTCGTGTATTCCTCTATCTCTATGAATCCTTCGTCCATGAGGACCTCCACAAACGAATTCACCACAGCCGGGTCGAACTGCGCTCCCGCGTTGGAAACCAGTTCGTCGATGGACTCTTCCACGGCGAGCTGCCGCCGGAAAGGTCTCTTGCTTATCATCGACACGTACGCGTCAAGGACCGCCAGTATCCTCGACCCGATCGGTATCTGGTCCTCCTTCAGGCCCATCGGATACCCTTTGCCGTCCATACGCTCGTGATGGAAAAGCATTATCTGGCTGACGAGTTCGACGAACTCCAGGGGCCTGAGTATGGCCGTTCCCCTTTGAGGGTGCTTTCTTATCTCATCGACCTCTTCGGTGGTGAGATCCAGCGTTTTCCTCAGTATCTTTTCGCTGACCGTCGTCATGCCCACGTCATGTATGCTCGACACGTACTGTATTACCTGTATCTCTTTCTCGCTCAGCATCAGTTTTCTGGCTATCTTGACGGCCCATTCGACGCTCTTGCACCTCAGGCCCGTCTTGTCCTCCTCGCATATTTCGAGAAGCGATCGCAGCGAATTGAGCGCCTCGCGCAGGAATGAGTTGAAATCCTCGGCTGTCCTCATCCGTTCGATGATCTTTGAAAACCTCTGGCTGAAGGAAACCAGAAGTGTCAGGTCGTCATCCGTAAAAGGCCTGCCGGAAGTCTTGTTGTTGACGTTTATCACTCCGATCACCGAGGCGCCGACGACGAGCGGAACGCTTATAAGGGATTTTGTCTCGTACTGGGGATTGTTGATGTTTCCCGTTATCCCCACTTCTTCAACGTTTTCGATAAGAAGCGGCTCGCCCGTTTCGGCGACCCTTCCCGCGATGCTTCTTCCCAGCTTTACCCTCGCCTTTTCCACCACGCCCTCGTCGAGCCCGTAGGCATCCTTTATGAAGAGTTCGTTCTTCTCCTGGTCGAGAAGCATCAACGACACGATCTTCGCCGAAAACATCTCCGCCACGACCATGACGGCCAGCCTGAATATTTCGTTGATCTCCTCCTGCGACTCAATCGAGCCGAAGATGTACCCCATGAGGTCGTTGAAATGATGCTCCTTGGGCAGCGTGAAGGTAAAGGTACTCCCTTCGTCCATCGTGCTCGTTACCTGTATGTATCCTCCGTGCTGTTCTATTATGTTCTTGACGATCGCCAGTCCCAACCCGACGCCGTCGCCTATTCCCTTGCCGACCTGGTAGAAATGCTTGAAGATGTTCTTCAGATCCTCCTCCGGGATGCCCATGCCCTCGTCGCGGATGCTCACCTTGACCGACACCGCGTCCTCCACCGCCGTGACGAATATCCTGGATCCCTGGGGCGAGAATTTCACGGCGTTGCCGATGAGATTGATGAATACCTGCTTTATAAGATCCTCGTCCCCGTCTATCATCGGGAGCTGGTCCGCCAGCCTCGTTATCAGGTGGAGCCTCTTGTCCTGAAGGTAGGGCTGCATCGAGGTGTCGACCTCGGAGATGACGTTTTTCAAATCGAACACGTTTCTCTTCAGGGTCCTCTGCCCGAACTCTATCTTCGAGACATCGAGAACCTTGTTGACCATCCGTATGAGCCGGTCCGTTTCGTTGGACACCACGTCGAGGAAATCCTTTTTCTCCTTGAACTCCGGATCTTCGATATGATCCTTGAGCGACTCCACGTAAGCCTTTATCGACGTGAGCGGCGTCTTGAACTCATGGGAAAGATGGGAGATGTATCCCATTTTGAGCTTGTTGGAGCTCTCCAGTCTTTCGTTTTCGTCCTCAAGCCGGCTGATGCGGCTGTTCATGACCTCGTACAACCTGCTTTTTTCGATGGCTGTCGCCACCTGACCCGAAAGTATGGTCAGCAGGCGAAGGTCTTCCCTGTCGAACGGCCCTTCCTTCTGGTCGCCGACCATGAGGACGCCTATCGCTTCCCTGCCGGACAGGATGGGGACGGCGAGCATCGGCCGCAGTTTTCTTCCGCAGACGAGCAGGGAACCCGCGGCCGACCTCTCTTCGGCGACATTTTCGATAAGCATTCCGTCCTCGCTTGAAAGTATCTGATCGAGAAGCTCGTCCTTCTCCAGGCCGTCCTCCTGATCGATCGCCACGATTCCGTTGTCATCCAGTTCCACGTAGTTGTTTATCTCCTTCTTCTGGTTTACGAGGATCACGGCGGCCCACGGTCTTCGAAGAAGGAGCGTGATTTCCTTGCAGACCATCTTCAGCAGAGTGTCGAGGCTTATTACGGAATTTATCCCGAGGCTTATGTCGTAAAGCCGCGTCAGTTCTATTATCCTCTTCCGCGAATTTATCAGCCTGTCTTCGGCTTTCCTGAAATAGACGTTGAAATTATCATAGAAGGTGCTGAACATGTACGTCATCAGGCTCATGAACCCGCCCAGCACGAGCAGCCCGCCGGCCAGATAATGGCCGTTCACTCTCCCGCCCTGCGCGCCGGGAAGACAGGAAAAATGAGGGATTACCCCCTCTATCTCCAGCAATCCGAGCATTCCCATCACGGCGACCGTTATCCCGGTAATTGCCGCCCCCGCCCCCAGGGCCGGAAGAAGCCTGCCGGCAAAAAACAGAGGCACGACGAGTATGAAGATGAACGGGCTTTCGATGTTCCCGGTGAAATAGACCAAAGCGAGCACCGTCGCCAGATCGACCAGGATCGTGGCCCGGCACCATGTCCGGTCGCTCCCGGGCCTGGCCTCGTGATTTTCCGACGCGCGGTTTTCGAGCCCGGCCACGAGAAGACTCAGAAACGCCGATCCGAGGAAAACCGCCAGGATGAAGCTCGTCCTGTAACTGAACCCGGCGATCTCCCTGGCGACGTAGACGATGCAGAAGATGGCCACCAGCTCGATTATTCTGATCTGCGGTATGCTGACGAACGCCGGATTCTGAACCCTTGATCTGCTGGCGACTGGCATTTTGACAACCTTTTATCCGATCCGTTCAAACGGGCCGGGCTTGTCTTCGGGGATGGGAAGACATACGGTGGCCACGGTTCCGATTCCCGGTTCACTTTCCATATGAATGTTGCCCATCATGATGTTCATCACGTTCCTTACAAGAGCAAGGCCGAGTCCCAGCCCCTCGCTGTCCCTGCCGGCATTTCCCCTGTAGAACGGATCGAATATCTCCTCTATCTCGTGAGCGGGTATGCCCCGGCCCCTGTCTTCGATCCTGATCATAAGCATGTCCCTCTTCGTCAATGCGCGCCTGTCCGCCTTGACCTCGGCGGTCACCTTGACGGGCGTTTCGCTCCGGCCGTGCTTCAGGGCGTTTGAAACGAGGTTTTCGATCACTATTTCGAGGCACGATCTCCTTACGAGGACGGGCGGCAGGTCCCTGTCGATCCGATTGTCGATCCCGCCCATGTGACCTTTATATTTAACCTTCAATTTTTCGACCAGTTCGAACAGGTCGACCTCGTCGAAATCCGCGGCTGCTTCCGCGGGACTGTCGAACCTGAGCATGTGGATGAACGACTCGACCAGGCCCTCGATTTCGGCGACCGCTTCATGGATCCTGGAAAAATACCTTTTTTCTTTTTCGCCGCAGATCTTTTCGAAATGCGATTCCAGGAGCTCGACATAGCCGTTGATCGACGTCAGCGGGCGGTTCAGTTCGTGCCCCACTATGAGCCGCGCCGAATCGAATATTTCCTTGTTCTTCTCGATCTCGGCTCGAAGGACTTCGAGTTCCTTCCTGGCGTCAAGAACCCCCGCGCCGGTCACGCATTTTTCTTCCTTATCCTGAACGATCTCCAAAACCGGACCTCCATCCAACAGCCGCAAAGCGGACACTTCCGGTCGATTATTCCTGGTACGCGTGCACGGCCCCTGCCGCCCTATTTATTCTGACGGCCCCTACTGCTCTATCTTCTCGGCAGGCGATGCCTCTTTCCTTCTCTCGCGGACGACGACACTGCCGGTCATCCCCTTGCCGAATCTCTTGAGCTCGGAAGCGATATCGTTGACCTGGGCGAAATGTTTCAGGCGTTGTCCCTCGTTGATGACAAGCGCTATTGTCAGCGACATCAGGGGAATCCGTTTTATCTCCCCCAGCCTGTTCCTGATCTCGAGATACCCGCGCCTGATATCCTCTTCGTTCATAAGGACGAGGGATCCCCTGTCGAATTCGTCGACGATATGATGAGAAATGAATTCGGCGCGTTCCACCGAGGTCATCACCACAAAATCGTCCCCCCCTATGTGACCCACGAAGTCGTCGGATCCTCCGAGCGAGTTGACGGTTTCCGTGATTATATCGGCAAGGAACAGGATCGATTCATCGCCCTTCTGGTATCCGTAGTAGTCGTTATAGGCTTTGAAATTGTCTATGTCTATGTACAGAAAGGCGAACGATTGTCCATGTTCGATCCTTTTCTGAAGTTCCTTTTCTATCGCCTTGTTGCCGGCGAAACCGGTCAGCGGATTCGCGTTTTTCTGCGTCTGGCTCCATTCGATCACGTTCCTTACGCGAAGAATCAATTCCTCGTTGGAGTAGGGTTTGACGAGATAATCGTTCGCGCCCCCCTTAAGGCCCTTGATCTTGTCCGGCAGATCGCTCTTGGCGGTAAGCATGATGATCGGGATCTGGTTGGTCTGAAAATCCGACCGGAGTCTCCTGCAGACCTCGAAGCCGTCTATTCTCGGCATCATCAGGTCCAGGATGATAAGATCGGGAGCCTCCTTGTGAACGATCCTCAGGGCCACCTCGCCGTTCTCCGCCGTTTTCACGACATAACCGCTTTTTTCGAGTTGAAACTGCAGGATCCTGCGTATATGTTCCTCGTCATCGACAACGAGTATCTTGAAGCTGTCCTGGCTGTCTTCGCGGTGCATTAACATTTCCCTGCCACTATTCAAATATTTCACGGACCCTGATTAATGAGGCGATTCATATCACAACCTCGGCACGCAAGTAATATGCCAACGGGGAGCCGGGCGGCCGGCATGGCAACTCTCATATTTTTAAGCGGTTACCGAATCTCGGTTTTTCCGCAGGGGCATTGATGTAAAGGCCGGTTTTTCGCAGAATGGGACACGGGAATGCAATTGTTTTCGCATTTGAAACATGAAGGATCCGAAGAAACGGCGGGATTATTCCGGTAATTTTGCCTCAGGCCCACGAGGCCAGGCGGCCTCTCGCGAAGGTGTTCAGCCCGAGCCCGTCGACCCTGCCCGCCTCTATGTGGTGCATCGCCGCGCAGGCGATCATCGCGGCGTTGTCGGTGCAGTATTCCACGGGGGGCCAGGAAATCGGAACTCCGGAAAGCTTCAGGCGCTCGCTGAGCGATTCCCTGAGCCTTCCGTTGGCGGCGACCCCGCCCGCGGCATAGAACATCGCCGGAGATCTTCTTTCGACGGCCATCAACGACTTCGTCGAGAGAACGTCGACGATGGCTTCCTGTGCGGATGCGGCAAGGTCGGCCACCGCGGAACCGCCCGGCGCGTCCAGGCGTCCCGGCGCGACTTCGAGTTCCCGGGCCTTGAGCATGACCGCCGTCTTCAGGCCGGAAAAGGAGAAATCGCACCCGCCGGAATTATTTAGGGCTCTGGGAAAATCGAATGCCCGTGGATCGCCGTTTTTAGACGCTGTTTCCACGGCGGGCCCCCCGGGGTATGGAAGCCCGAGAAGTTTTCCTATCTTGCCGACGGCCTCCCCGGCGGCATCGTCCCTGGGGCCGCCGAGCAACTCGTACCTTCCGATCCTTTCGACGAAAAGCAGTTGGGTGTGCCCGCCGGAAACGACAAGCACTACGGCCGGGGTCACGAAGGCATCGACCACCGCGTTGGCCAGGATATGCCCTTCGATGTGATGGATCCCCGCCAGCGGAAGAGCGCTGCCGTAGGAAAGCGCCTTTGCAAAGGAAAGCCCGACCAGAAGAGAACCCGTCAGGCCGGGACCGTTCGTCACGCCTATCCCCGAGAGCCCCGGAAGATCCGCCGCGGCCTCTTCCATGACGGTCTCGTAGAGAGGCAGGAGCGTCTTCATATGGGAACGGGAGGCTATCTCCGGCACGACCCCGCCGTATTTCGCGTGGTCGAGTTGCGCGGCGGTCCTGTGCACGACCACCCCCCGATCGTCGGAAAATATCGCGCACGAGGTGTCGTCGCACGACGTCTCTATTCCAAGATAGAGTTTTTCCATCGTTCGCCTTCCGTGTCGACGCTTCCCCGCGCCCATTTCCACGGCATCACATTCATGTATCTTATTCTCGGTCCCGCCGGGCCGCCGGTGTCGAGCAGCGTGACAGACGCGTTGGCCACACCGAGGCTGTGCATCCGGTCAAGGTCCATGCCGAGAAAATATGCGATTACGGGCTTTATTACGTCGCTGTGCGAAACGAGGGCTGCCTTTTCCGAGCCGTTCCGCTCCTCGATCCGTCTTACCGCCTCGAGGGCCCGTTTCTGTATATCCGCCATCCCTTCATCGAGCGAAAACCGCGATCTCGATGGGAAGGTGTTGTACAGCCTGAAGTCCTCGTCCGCGGCCAGGTCGGAAAATTTCATCCCCACCCATTTTTCGTAAGCCGATTCGTCGAGAAGCGGTTCGCTCAGAACCCTGGCGCCCCAGGCTGAAGCCAGGATATGCGCTGTCTCCATCGTCCTGGCAAGGGTCCCCGAATAGATCGTCGCGATGCCCTGGCCGGCGAGAAATCGCGCCAGGTCGCGCACCATCTCCCTGCCGTCGTCGTTGAGGGGCACCGCCTCGCGGCCCATGATCCTCCTGTCGCGGTTCCAATCGGTCCTGCCGTGGCGTATCATGTATAACAGCACTTATCGCCTCCGGAAGGAGTGTTCATATCCTCCGCACTCAAGCGGCAGCGCCTTCCCGTTTCGCGACCGCAGGACCATCCCTCCGGCCCCGGTCATCTCGCCGATACATACGATCCCGGCGCCGGCGGCCCACGGGACATCCCCCCGCACGGTAAAAAGCCTGCAGTACTCCTCCCCGCTCCCGAGAGCGATCGCGGCGAGATATTCCTCGCCGGCCCCCGGCAACCCTTTCAGAATCCGCGGTACGGGAAGATCCTCCTCCCTTACCAGCGCGCCGCAACCGCTTTCCTCACAGAGCGTTCCGAGGTCTCTGGACAGGCCGTCGCTGATGTCTATCATCGCCGTCACTCCGTTATCGCGGCCGAGACAGGGATTTTTTTCCGTCCTCGGTACTATATGTTTGCCGATCATGCGGAGGGCGTCCGCCGACGGCGGGGCCAGGCCCTTTTCGCGGCAGAGCCCGGCGATCCCGCCCGGCGAGGAAGAAAGGGAAAGTGCGCCGGCGATCGAGATCATCGCTTCCCTTTCTCCGGCACTCGCCGGAAGAAGCTCCGACAGCGGGTCGTCCGCGCCCTCGCCGTCGAAAAGCATGCCGAGCAACCTGAGTCCCGACAGCGATAGGCCGCATTCGCCCGTCACGAATATCCGATCCCCCGCGGCGGCGCCTCTTCTATAGATGGCGCCTCCCCTGCCGGATCTGCCCATGATCGAGATATCGAAAAACGCCCCCCCGGGGGAGAAGACCGTGTCTCCGCCGGCAAGCGCAACGTCATACAGACGGCAGGCCGAGGCGATCCCCGCGACGATGCCCGCAACATCCGCCTCGTCGACGCCCTCCGGAAGTCCGGCGGTGACGAGTATCCTCTCCGGAATGCCGCCCATGGCGTAAACGTCCGATACGCAGGAGGATATCGCCTTCTGGACCGCCTGGCCCAGCGTGGAATATTCCCTCCTGAAATGGACCCCTTCCACTACCGCATCGGACGCGAAAAGCGTCTCCCCCGCTTCTCGCGAAAAAACGGCCGTGTCGTCCCCCAGCCCCGCCGATGGGAAGGCGTCCCGCAGCATCCTTATCACGTCTTTTTCCCTGATGACAGCCTCCGGATCGGTTTCCCGGGCGCGCCCCGGCGCTCAGCAGAAACCGGCCCCTTCCTCGAGTTCCTTCAACGCGAGCGGAAGAGCGTCGCAGCAGTCGCCCGCCGTCATGCCCCTTTCCCCTGTATCCCCGGCCGCGAACTCGGCTGCCCTGGAATGCAGGTAGACCCCGAGACGCGCCGCGGCGGCAGAGTCCCGCGACTGGGCGAGAATCCCGGCGATGGCGCCCGTCAGCACGTCTCCGCTGCCCGCCGTCGCCTGGCCCGGGTGGCCGAAGACGTTCACGTCGATACGGCCCGATGGATGGGCTATGACGGTGGGAGCGCCCTTGTGGACGAGAGTGAGCCCGGCTCCGGCCGCCAGGGCCCTCAGCGCCCCGATACGACCGGCCGGGGAAGCGGGGATCCGTTCTCCGGTGAGCCTTGCAAGTTCCCCGGAATGCGGAGTGACGATCGCCTGTTTCCCCGCCGAAAGCCGGGCGACCACGTCGAACCTTCCCTCGAAGGCGTTCAACGCGTCGGCGTCGATCACCATCGGAACCCCGCAGAGCTCCAGAATCTCCTCGACGAACCGCGCGGTCTCCGGATCGGTCGTGAGTCCCGGCCCGATCGCCATGGCGTCGAACCTCGCCTGGTCCATGAGCGTCTTCGCGGCGATTGCCGCGATCGAGCCCGCTCCGGTCTCGGGAAGCGAAATGAATACGATCTCCGGCGCTGCCGACTGGATGACGGTCCTGATTGATTCCGGACCGGCCAGGTAGACGATGCCGCATCCGGTTCTGAGAGCGGCCATCGCGGACAGCCACGCGGCCCCGCTGTACCGCCTGCTTCCCGCCACCACGAGCAGGGAACCGCAGCCGAACTTGTGGGAATCGGGGCTCCTCTCCGGAAGATCCTCGATCGCCATGTAGACGTCAAGTATGTGGTCGTCGATACCGCTCCCGTTCATGATCTCGCCGGGGATTCCGATGTCGACGACCTCCAGCGATCCGCAGAAGGCCTTGCCGGGATAAAAGACGGAACCGGTCTTGGGAAGGGCCATCGTGACCGTGAGGTCGGCCCTCACAGCGGAGCCCATAACTTCGGCGGTGGTCCCGTTTATCCCCGACGGAATATCCACGGCGACGACGGGCAGGCCCGATCCGTTGATCGCGCCGATGACCGCGCCGTAATCGGATCTTACCGGGCTGTTGATCCCGGTCCCCAGGAGCGCGTCGACCACGAACGTGCTCTCCTCCAGCGCGGCGGACGATTTCTGTTTCCAGTCGGCCATGCCGGGAAATATCTCCTCGATGACCCCGTCGCCGCGCATGCCCTCAAGCCGTTTGTAGTTCTTGAACGCGTCCGGCGATAGTTTTTCCGGCTCGTGCATGTAATGGAGGATCACTTTCATGCCCTTTCCCGCCAGAAGCCTCGCCACGACGAGCCCGTCGCCCGCGTTGTTTCCGCTGCCCAGGAAAATCGAAGCGCATTCGTCTTCGGGTTCCCCGGCGAATTCCATGATCGCCTCGAAGATCCCCTGTCCGGCGCGCTCCATCAGGACCAGGCCCGGTTCGAACCTGTTTGTCGTTTCCTCGTCCAGCCTGCGCATCAGTTCACTGGTGACCAGCAGCATATCAATGTCCTTTCGGCTCCGTGCCGTTGAGTTTCTCGACTATATCGACCAGTTCGAAAATATCGTCGACCTCGTAGTCGGCTCCCGAGACCTTCGTCCCGAACGTGTCGCCGTACCTGGCGAATACCGTCCTGATCCCGAGCTCCGATGCCCCGGCGATATCCCTTTCCGGCCAGTCGCCTATCATGAGCGCCTCCTCCGGTCTCATCCCCAGCTGGTCGAGGACCATCCGGAACGGCACCGGGCTGGGCTTGTGCTGCCCGGAATCCTCGAAGGCCACAACCGTATCGAAGATGTGTTGAAGCTGGAGGTAACAGAGCCTCAGCCAGGCTTCCTGCCTGGGCGCGTCCGAAATGACGGCCAGCTTCAGCCCTTTCTTGATAAGAGCCAGGAGGGTCCTGTTGACGTGCGGGTAAAGCACGAGGGCCGCCTCGCGCGCCTTGCGGTAGGAAACGATCCCGGCCGCCATTATCCTGTAATCCACGCCTCCGACGAGATTGACGAGAAGCTTGTTGAAGACCTTCTGGTATTCGATCCCTTCCTCGTCGTAGATCCTGAATATCTCGCCCCTGATCCTTTCGGGGGAAAAATCCAGCCCTGCGTCGATCATCGCCGTCACGGCGGCGGCGATCGAGTCATCCTTCATCCTGATGAAATCGGTAAGCGTATTGTCCAGGTCGAATATGATCAGTCTTATCATGATCGCCTTTCTTCTTGCCGGCGCGGCAAGGCGCGTTATATCCTGCTTTTATGGCAGAAGAAGGAAGAGACACCGATCCCGCAGCCGATCCGGAAATACCGCGGGAGTCGCTGCCGGACCGCATGAACAACTACATGCTTCTGGTCTATGCGGCCTCATGCTTCCTCATGTATTCCTCGCTTGCGGCCCTTTTGTACGGCGGCGGGTTTTTCGTCCTTTCCCTGTCGCTCCCTGCGCTCTTCGGGATCGCACTTCCCATGCTCCTTCTCGTCCGCAGGTTCGGCGCCGGCGTCGCCTCCGAATGGAGCCTGGCGCGCCCGGGGTTTAAAATGACAGCCGCCGTATTGCTCGTGACCGCCGGTTCGATTCTTCCGGCGGAGACGCTGACGTGGCTGGTTGAAAGAAGCAGGCACGCACACGACGATTATATCAGGTTCCTCCTCGCAATCAAGCCCAAAGGGATAATCTCGCTCATCTCCCTCGGCCTCGGCATAGTCGTCGTTTCTCCTTTCGGGGAGGAACTGTTGTTCCGGGGTTTCATCCAGCGCATATTTCAGAGGAATTTCAATGGATCGCTGGCGGTCGCGCTCGCCGCGCTGGCCTTCGGCCTGTCGCATTTCAACCTCGATGTCCTGGCCGGCGTCACCTGGTTCGGCATCGTTCTCGGGTATCTTTATCTCAGAACCGGGAACCTCTTCTATCCTTTTTTTTCACACGCCCTGTACAATCTTGTTTCTCTCGCCAGGCTGAACGCGGCCAGCGAGGAGATGATAAAGGCGGGCGAGAACACTCCCCCCCCGGCGAAATGGCTGCTCGGTTCCCTGGCCGTTCTCGCGATTTCCATCGCGCTGATCGAGAAGGCCCGCCGAAGGGGCATAAAAAAAGATGAAGACCCCCGCGGGTCTTCATCTTGAATCACGCGCTTTCAATCCGGCTATTTGCTGGAAAAGGTCAACTCCTTGCCGATGCTTATCTCGCCGTTGTCGATTCTGATGTTGTATCCGCATTCCGGATTGTTGCACACCCAAGCTTTATATCTTATCGGAGCCCCGTCTCTACCGTAATCCGACAAGGGCAGCAGAACGCCCTTGTTGCATTTCAGACATCCTGTAAACATTTCCGGCATATTCCCGATCCGGACTCCCCTCTAACCGGATCTTTCACCTCCATCTCCACGTTTATCCCGGCCATTCCACGATTCTTACCTGAGGGCTCCCATATTCCCCGGTTTCAGAAACGCTGTCAAGGAAAAATGACTCGATGAAAGCCCCGGCGCGCGGATTGTCCCCCTGCCGGCGCCGGCGAAGGCCCCGGCATTCCCCGCCGTCACGTCTTCTGTTCCTTTTTTCTTGCGGCGGGAAAGAGGACATTGTTCAGTATCAGCCTGTATCCCGGCGAATTCGGATAGAGATTCAGGTCGGTCTGAGGATCGCCCACGAAATGCTGGTAATCCTCGGGGTCGTGCCCTCCGAAGAATGTGAATGTGCCCTTTCCGAAATTCCCGTGGAGGTATCTCACTTCCTCGCGTCCCTTCACCTCTCCGAGCAGGAGGACTTTTTTCTTTATCAGGTTCTTTCTGAACGAGGTCGTCTGCCCCATGAACCCCTTGATAACCGAGACGTGGTTCTGGACGAGCATGGTCGGAACCGGATCGTGCTTGGCGGAGAATTCGAAAAGTGTGAACCAATCGTTGTTCTCGCCCCTCTGCGCGGCGGCCTCGGTCATATCGATATCCGAAAACTCGTACGCGTATGGATCCATCACGAGCCTGAATCCTTCGAACGCGAAACACCGCGAGTAATCGAGCTTTTCCTGGCACGCCGGGGTCACTCCGTCATGGTCGAATTCCCTGGGAACGATATCGACGCCATGCGCGGCAAGGCCGAGATCGATCGTATCGCAGGCGGAACACATCGCGAAGAGAAACCCTCCCGCGCGGACATATTCCCTGATCATGTCGGCCACCGCTTTTTTTTCGTCGGAGACCTTTTTGAATCCGAGCCTGGCCGCGATCTCCTCGAAGAGGATCTGCTGCCTTATGTACCATTCGGAATTCCCGTATCCGGCGTAAAATTTACCGTACTGCCCGGTAAAATCCTCGTGGTGCAGATGAAGCCAGTCGAAATCGCCGAGCCTTCCCGCCAGGACCTCGTCGTCGTATATCGTCACGTACGGGATCCCGGCATAATCGAGCGCCATCATCACCGCGTCGTCCCAGGGCTGTTTGTTCGGAGGGGCGTATATGGCTATCTCGGGAGCTTTCTCCAGAAGTATCAGCTCCATGTTCCCCTCCTCGATCTCCCTGTAGATATCGGCCACCTTTTCGCCGGAGACCCTCTCGGTATATACGTTTCTTGTCTGCGCCTCGAAGCCGAGCCAGGCCGACTCGGGCACGAGAAATGATCCTCCGCGGTAGTTGAGAAGCCACTTTACGTCCATTCCGCTGGAAAGGATATGCCACGCGAGGCCGTAGGCTTTAAGATGATTCGTCTGGGCGAGGTCCATCGGGACGAGGACATCGCAAAAAGCCCCGCCGCCCGCGGCGCACAGGATCGCCAGAACCAGGCAGGCCGCCGCGGCCAGACGATGCGTCGGCGATCTTCCCTTCATTGCACTCCTCCGCCTCTCTCTCCCGCGCTCTCCCCTTCCGACTTCCGTGGATCCATGATCTTTTTCCGCAACTCCATGTAGCGGGTTCTCACCCTCTCCATGAAAAGGTAACCGGGATGCTCGTCGATTATCCGGCCGTAGAAGGCCGATGCCCCGGCCGGATCCTCCGCTTCGGCCATCATTCCCAGCCTTTCGAGCGCCTTCGGGGCGAATCTGTCGAGCGGATACTTTTCGGCGACCGTCTCGAACCCGGCTTTGGCGCCTGCGGTCCGCCCGAGTTCCAGGAGGATCTCGCTTTTCATGTAAATCGCCCTTGTCAGCAGGGCGGACCCGGAAGCTTCCGATTCAACGGCATCGATGGCCGCGAGGGCCTCCGTGAATCGCCCCTGCGCAACATCGTTCAGAGCATCCACGTACCTGCCCAGCCCGGCGCCCCCTTCGTCCAGAGACAACTTCGCCGTCACGGCCGTTTCGAGCGCGTCGTTGGCCCATTCGCTCCAGGGGTATCTTTTCGCCATCGTCGACAGGGAATCGACCGCGGCGGCGAAATCCCCCGAAAGGAACGCCGCCATTGCGGCGCCGTAACCGTTCAAAGCCGCGACGGCCGAATCCGCCGGCGATTTCACCGAAGAGGATCCTTTTTTCGCCTCATCCCATCTGCGCGCCGCGAGAAGCGATCGCATTCTCAGTTCTTCCGCCTCCCCGCGGTCGGCCGGCGAGGTCCAGGCGACCGCGTCCAGCGCGGCGAGCGCCCCTTCGGGATCCCGGAGCTTCTCGAGGAGGATGCGGCTTTTAAGCAGCGACGCCTTTTCCCTGTATGCCGCCGCACCGCGGTTGGCCAATATCCTGTCGACAAGGCCCAGCGCCTTTTCGAAGTCCGCCGCCCCGTCAGGCCCCCTTTCCTCCCCGGTTTCACAGCTGTACCTGGCCGCGATCAACATCATCTGCGGCACCATCGGCGATCTTCCGTGCTTCTCTATGAACGCGTCGATCAGTTTCAAAAAGATGTCCGCATACCCTTCCGCTCCCCTCTGATCCCTCATCTCCAGCAGGACCGAGGCAAAATAGTACATCTCTTCGGGTTCGAGATCCAGTTTCCTTTCCCCGCAGATAAAATCCGCTGCGAGCGAAAAATCCCCCGTGCGGGCCCTGAGCAGCGCGGACATGAGGGTGAAGTACATCCGGTTGGCCTTCGCCCCGAAGGACAGGGAATCCACCTTCGCCAGCAACCCGTCCCTTTCGCCGGCTTCCATGAAAATTTCGTGGAGAAATCCGGTCGTCCCGCCGTAGGGGTTCTTTTCCTTTTCGGCGATCCTCAATCCCTCCATGAAGGCGGCCTCGCTATCGCCCTTCAGTCTCTCAAGCCTTATTATCTCCATCGTGTAAGGGACAAAATACCTCTCGAACCGGGCTCCGTCCTTCAGGGTCCCTATGGCAAGCTCGTACATCCCCGCGCCCCATTCCATTTCGGCGACCGTCCCGTAATTCTCCGCCTTGCTTTCGCCGCCGAGGAGGCTGCGCCATGCGCGCAGGGCGTCATCCTGCCTGCCGAGGTTCAGGTATGCAAGCCCGAGGTTCCTGACAAACCCTGTCCTGCCGGGAACCTTCCCGATCCTGTCCTCCAATAATGCCGCCGCCTCTTCCGACCGTCCCTCCCTCAGATAGCATGTGGAGAGCATCTCCGCCAGATCGTGATGTTCGGGCAGCGAATCGCACAGGGACTCCAGCGCGACAATGGCCTCGCCGAACCGTTTTTCACCCATCAGCCTTGCGATCTTGTTCCTCTGGTGGCTGACCGGGCTCACGCGTTCGATGCCGCCGCGATCCTGCGCGTTCGCGCAGGCCGCGGCGGCAAGCACCGCCCATCCGGATATAAGGATCGCCGCGGCGATCCGGACTGCCTTACCTTTCCCGATCGTTTTCCCTCACCTTTCCCGAAAGGGCCCTGAAATAGGCCCTGATAAGCTCCTCATATTCCGCCGGCCCCCTGTCCTGCATTCCCCTTCTGATCTTCTCCAGGAGGATATCGGCTTCATTCTCTTCTTCCCCTGGAAGTACACCTTCCCTCGCGCCCACGTCTCCGGCTGTCCTGCTTATCCTTTCCCTCTTGAAATCGCGCCTTTCGAGCGATCTCTGTGATTCGAGCATCCTGCTCAGTATCCTTTCCTCCCGCTCCATCAGGTTTTCGTCGAGCTCGCCCCGTCCCAGTCTTTCGGCGACTTCCCTCATTTCTTCGCCGATATCGTCGAGCCTGCCGAGAAGTTCACCGCTCCCGCGGCTCTCCTCGGCGATCTGTTGCATGAGTTCGCGCAGTTTTCTCTGCTCGGCCGCCATGCGGGCCATGCCGGCTCTCGCTTCCATGGAGTTGGGGCCTCCTGTTCCCTCGCCGAGCATGCGCCTGAGCTGCTCGTCTATCGAGGTCTGCCTTTGCAGCATCATTCTCATCTGTTCCGTCGATCCGCCCGAACCGCCTCCCTGCGACGACATCGACCTCAGCAGTTCCATCACGGCCATGTTGATATGCCCCGGCACGCGCGCGCCGGCCATCGAAGCCGACGAGAAGCTTCTGTTTTCCATCGCTTCGACAGCGGCGTCTATCATGCGCATCGCCATTGCCAGCCGCGACAACGCCGCCTGGGGAACGCTCATGCTGCCGCGAGCCGCCGCGTCGAGCTCTCCGATGACCGACCTGACCGCCTCCCGGACGACCAGCTGTTCTCCCAGCAGCGCTCCCAGGCGGCGCCGGGCATCGCCGGCCGCAAGATCCGGCAGGGTTTTTTCGTATAATATGGATACGTCTATAAGATCCCTCGCCGCTTTCTCCATCGCCACCCTGGCCTGCCCGTCTGATTCGGACGACATCGCCATCTGGCATTTTCCCATTTCCGTGTAAAGGCTGAGCATCCTCCGGAGGGTTTCGCTCTGAGTCCCCGAAGCTTCTTCCCTCTTCTGCGCCTTCATCTGCGATGCGGCGCTCCTCATCAGCGAATCTATGACGGCTTCGTTCATCTCTTCCATCACGGCGTCCGCTTCCCGAACCGCGTCGCGGTTCTCCCTGGCAAAATCCTCCATCGAAGTTTCGAAATCGCCGTATTCGTCCTCCAGTTCTTCCTGCTCTCCGGAAAGCTCGTCGAGATCGCCCGCCGCCGTCGAATCCTTCAGGGCGGACTGCCGGCCCGTCATCTCTTCCATCCTTCGAACGAGCTCTTCCATCTTCTGTTCCCTCAACAACTGTTCCAGAAGCTCTATCGTCCTGTCGAGGCGCGCCGTCATCTCTTCGGCCGCCATTTCGACCTGCTCCATGGCCGCGGTCAAATCGCTCTCCGGAACGCCGCTCAACATATCGCTGAACCTCTCCATCAGGTCGCGGAGCTGCTCGTTTTCTATCCGGCCAAGCATCTCCTGTATCTGTTCCATCTTGCGGCCGATCTCCATCGACGTCATCCTGTTCTGCTCCAGGGCCCCAAGCGCGTCGCCGAGACGATCCGCCGTTTCCCTGATCTTCTGTTGAAGCTCGTTCTGTGCCTTGAGTATCTCGCCCCCTTCCTTCCGGCTGTTCCAGTCCATCTCGCCCTCGGCCTTCAGGTTTTCGGCGAGTTCCCTGAGCCTGTCGCGCATCTCCCCGCTCTCCCGAAGCATCTCCTCCATGTTCTCTTTCCGGTATTCTTCATCCCTTCGCGCCTCGGCATAGATCTCGGAAAGGGACGGGACGATGAGAACGCGCGTACCCGTTCTCGAATATCCGGCGCCCGGGCCGGTGTTGCCGTCCCTCGCCTCGAGATAATAGAGGATCCTGTCGCCGGGAAAGACCCTGTTTCCCTCAAGCGACCAGGCGAAGGTCTCCTCGACCATTCGTTCGGGCCGGGCGCCTCTTCGCTTGAGCGGCAAGGCGCTGAACTCCGAATCCCTTCCCTCATTCATGTAAAGAAGATCTATCGAGGACAGTCCGTAATCGTCGCCGGCCCTGTACATGATCCCGGTTATGAGCGACCGCGGGAGTATCGATTCGTCGCCGGGGGAAAGCACCTCTATGTATGGAACCCTGTCCTCCAGGCAGATGACCGGATATCGCAGCGTGGATTCGTTCGACAGCCCGGCCTGATCGACCACCGATATGCCCATCGTGTCGTCCCCGGTCACCGTGAAGTAACATCCGAATCCTCCTTTTTCCGGTTCGAGCACCGAGCGCCTGCCGGAGGAGAAGATCAGTTCGCCGCCGCGTATCTCCCTGCTCGTTTCCCCGTAAAGCCGGATACGGGTGCCGGCGAGAGCCGTCATCGCGCCCGAAAGAGTCCGAATGGTCTCTGGTTCGGCCTCCGTATATCCGGGATATTCCAGCCGCGCGCTTACCCGGTTTATCACCGGCCTGTGGATGACCTCGATCGAGCAGGACCGTGTCCGCTCCCCTCCGGCTTCGAACATGTATGTGAATCCCTCCCTTACGTTTCGGAAGGTATGGCTGTATACTGCGCCCGATGCGCCCTCTGTCGACGACGTGTCGGCCTCCAGAGCCTCGCTTCGCCAGACTCCGGGGACTGTGCTGTATTTTATCCTGACCTCGCCCTCTCCGGACCCCATCCTGAGCGCCCTGGCGACAAGATCGCTGCCGGCGATGACCGTCCCGTCGCGGCACAGCGAAACAAGATTGACTCCCGGTCTTGCCGCGAAGCTCGCGCGTGGATGTGAAATCGCCCTCTCCACGCGCATCAAGCTTTCGCCCCCGATCAGAATTTGAATCAGCAGTATCGCCGTGAAGAGTATCCCCGCCGCCAGCCACCCGGGCCTGCCGTGATCCCGGAAAAGTTCCGAAGCAGGCAGACTGTCCAACTCCGCCACGGCTCTCCTGACGGTTTCACCCATCAGATAAGGGGAATAGGCCTCGAACCTGTCGTCGTCCCCGGTGAATTCGAGAGCCGAGGAAAAAAGGCTTCCCCGGCCCGTCATTCTTCCAAGCCTTCCGGCCAGGACCTTTTTCGATTCGAAAAGGGAAAGGCTCCCGGCGCACGCCGCCGCCACCGCCGCCGCGATACCGCCCCAGAAAACGGCATAAATCAAAAGCGGCGCATACCGCCATCCATGGAACCGGTTGTCGAAAAGGACAAGGACGACAAGAAGAAAGACGGCGGAAGATACGATCACCGAAAAGATTCCCCTCGCGGCGTACCCCCGCCTTTTCGATCCGAACATCGAAAGAAGGCGCGAAAGATCCCCGGCTTCTCTGCTGACGTCGCCTTTCATCTTTTCTCCCGATAACAGGCCGAAACCATGGCGCGCTCTAATCGGTCAGGGCATAGTAGAGGATATTGACCGCCATTCTCACGGCCTGTTCCCTTTTATCGGGCGGATCGTTGTGCACGTCGGCATCCTCCAGCCCGTCGCCTATGTCACTTTCATACGCGTAGAAAATCATCAGCCTGTCCCCCTGGAAAACCCCGAGCCCCTCGGGCGGTTTGCCGTCATGCTCATGGATCTTGGGCGGGCCTTCCAGATCGTAGAAACAATGATATATGGGATGGTCGAGCGGAATGGTGACGAGCTTTCTTTCGGGAAAGAGTTGTTCGACCATCCTTCTGAACGATTTGTCCATCCCGTAATTATCGTCGGCGAAAAGGAACCCGCCCCCGAGAAGATGATCCCTGAGCCTGGACATCTCCTGGGCGGCAAGGTGGATATTCCCGTGCCCGTTCATATAGAGAAAGGGGGTGGAGAAAAGGGCCTGGTCGTCCAGGGACAGGACCTTCTCGGACGTCGCCGTGGGAATCCCGGTGCGCTCTGAGAACTCCTTCAGAAGGTTCGGCAGGGATGAAGGGTTCGAATACCAGTCTCCGCCGCCACCGTACTTCAGGCGCGCGACCCTGATCCGTATGTCGTCGAGTATCCTCGATTCCCTCGACGTGCCGGCGGCGGGCCCGGGATCGTTTCCCTTCTGCCTTCGGTCCTGCCCGAAAGCCGGGCCGGCGCCGAAACAGGCAGGAACCGCGACCAGCAGGAATATTATCCATCCTATTCGCACTGTCCCGGCCATAATTCAATGTCCATTCCTTTCGAGACCGCCGCCCGGCGCCGCCGGTATCCTTATTGTGGCTTTTACACCGTGCCCGTCGTCCCTGTTCCGCAGGGATATCGCGCCCTCCATGTCCCGGGCGAGGCTCTGCGATATCGCCAGCCCGAGCCCGGTCCCGGTGGTCTTCGTCGAGAAATAGGGTTCGAAAAGGTGTTCCTCGACCTCCGAGGACAACCCGCTTCCGGAATCGGTCACCGATATTTCGACCGAACCGGACGTTTCCGCATACTCGACGGTTATGTCGCCTCCCGACTGCATGGCGTCCATGGCATTCTCGAGCAGGTTGACGAAGATCTTCCTGAGAGCCTCCCTGTCGGCGTATGCGGCGGCAGGTTCGCCCGGCTCATAGACTATGTTCACCTTCCCCGCCCCCCTGTACCCGGGCAAAATCGAAGCGATGAACCGGTCGACATCCACCGGTTCCGGGTTCAGGTCGACCGCCTTGCCGAAACTGGAGAATTCCGAAGCGATCCTCCGGAGGATCTCCGTCTGCTGGATAACGGTCTCGACGCCTTCCTCGAAGATCTCGTTGAACTCCTCCCTCTTTTCGTCGTAAGCCCTGCGCATCAGCTGGACGGACAGTTTAATCGGCGTGAGCGGGTTTTTGACCTCGTGAGCTATCTGCCTGGCCATCTCCACCCACGCCGAGAGCTTCTTGGTCCGAATCAATTCCGTCAGGTCGTCGAAGACGACCACGGTCCCGAGCCTCTCGCCCCCGGCGGAGAGACCGGCGATAACGGTCTTCAGTATCCTTTTTCTTTCTCCCTGGAAAAGGGTGATTTCCTTTTCGACGATATTCTCCCCGGCCTGCCCGAAAAGGGCGATGAACGGTTCCAGCCCGGCTTTCCCGATTCCGGCGGGTCGATTGCCGAGTATTTCCTCCCTGCCGAGCTCCAGTATCCTTTCCGCGGAGGGATTGACCGTAATGATCGTGCCGTCGCCTCCGGTCGAGACGACCCCTGTCGCTATGTTATCCAGGATGGCCGAGAGGTACCGCTGCCTTTCAAGCAGGTCGCGCCTTGCTTCCCTGAGCGCTTCGGTCATCGTGTTGAACGAATTCACCAGTTCGCCTATCTCGTCCTGTGTTTCCGCTTCGAGCCTGAATTCCAGGTCCCCCCTGATTATTCTTCTCGTCCCGCCCCTGAGCGCCGCGATCGGGTTGATGATCTTTCCCGCCAGGAACACCCCGAGCGTGACTGCCGCCGAGAAAATCAGCGCGAGAAGGCCCATTATCAGGGCGTACGATCGCAGGATTTCCTTGCGCACCAAGGCGGTCCTGTAAAGCAGGGGAACCGAAAGAATGCCTGCCTCTGCGCCCCTCAGGGCGGGCATCGGCATATTGGCCACCTTGTACGAATACCCGCCGAGGGACTGGTCCTGCAGCGCCATCCGGGTTCTTCCAAGTCCGATAGCGGCGAATATGGAGGGAGCCGGTATCGGATTCAGGAATCCGCCGGTGAAGAGTTCGCGTTCGCTCGATGCTCTGAGCAATCCTTCGAAATAGATGTTGAGATTTCTGCCCAGAACGCCGGCCAGGCCCGAGACGAATCCGTCATCGAGTCTTCTGCGGTAGTAAAGATATCCCCCGGGGCCGCGCGGGAGGGGGACCCCGATAACGGTCCCGCCGTAAAGATACGGGTAGGTGTAGGAGAGCGTGACGCTGCCGGTTTCGGTGCCGCCGATCAATTTGCGCGCCTCGCCGGCGCTGAAATCGCTCAGGCTTTCGTCGAGCAGAAGATTTCCCTCCGAATCGAAAAGCGTGAACTGCATCCCCTCCAGATCGGATACGTCCCTTATCCTGGGCTCGGTGCTCCCCGAAAGTATCTGCCCGAGGTACTGGCTCCCGGCAAAAGCCTCGGCCTCGGACCTGACGGTATGCTTGAGGAAAGACTCCGCCGATTTCGCCGCGGAAACCGCTTCCCTGTCGCCCTCCGCATGAAACCTGTGCCGAATGTACCTGCTCGAAAAGATCCCCATCAGGATCACCGGCATGACGGACACAGCCAGGAACGAAAAAAGTAGTTTTCTCCTGAAGCTCAGGCCCCCCCGGAGAGAAACCGCCGGCGTGACGCTTCCCAGGACCGGGAGCTTGCGGATAACGAAGAGCACGGCAAGCGAGAGCATCATCAGCATGATATCAAGTGATATGATCATCGCCCACTGGAGCACTCTCTCGGCCGGTCCGGCTTGCCTGTAGCCGGCGAGAAAACCTTTTCCATTCTCGCCGAACCCGACCGTGCACCTGTAACTTTCGTCTCCCGATCCCGTGTCAAACCATTCGCCCGCAGTTACCCGGGGAACCGTGCCCGCCGGAAGGACCGGAGAGGACGATTCCACGACCCTGCCTTCCTCGAGCCTGGCGACGAGAAGATCCTCGGGTTCGTCGATCCTCGGGGCGAGGGTTCCGCTTTCGATGTTCTGGAAGATCTCGGGGGCCATCGGGCCGGACCGTGCCAGCAACTGCGTATTCTCGAAGAAATAGGGGACCTTTATCTCGACGAATCCGGCCCTCGCCCCGTTCAGGTGGTACAGCGGGGCGACGCCGACGAGGAAACGCACCCTTCCTTCCCCCGTATCCCTGCCGATACTGTACACGTGGGGCATCTCGGCCGTGACGAGGCTGTCCGGAAGTGCGCTCATGACCTCGAGTGGCATCCCGACCGAGAACCTCGAAAATCTCTCCCCCCGCGCGTCGTAGACGTCGAACACGCTTGAAAAACCGAAACGGCTCAGGCCGCTTTCCGCCCATATCTCGAACGCCGTCGATTCCTTCCGCTCCAGGACCTTCGCCACCGTGGCTCTGCTATCGAATATCCCCTCGCAGACATCGGGCAGAACGATCATCAGCCAGGTATCTTCCGGATAGTTGAAGCTCTGCAGTTTCTCAATGACCCTTCCTCTGCGGAGATGCTCGTACCTTTCGCTGGAGATGCCGTACACGACAAGGGAACATACGAGCACGAGAAAGAAGGACGAGAAAATGACCGACAGGGTCTCCTCCTTTTTCAGTATCGGAAAGATCCTCGTCGAGAGAAGGGCGAGCGCCGCCACTGCCACCAGGAGGGACCAGTGAGGATGGCCGGTATTGGCCGTCAGCAAGAATGCCCCGGCGGCGGCGAGGATCCCTTCGAGGAGCGGCCCTGCGTTCCAGACGAATACAAGCCT
Source organism: Candidatus Krumholzibacteriota bacterium (assembly GCA_041309605.1). Classification (GTDB taxonomy): domain Bacteria; phylum Krumholzibacteriota; class Krumholzibacteriia; order Krumholzibacteriales; family Krumholzibacteriaceae; genus JALOPX01. The sequence goes on along the minus strand of JBFYZH010000084.1, from coordinate 5,771 downwards.
CATCAGAAAGATCGCGCCGACGAATATCGCGGAGACGGAAAGCAGGAGCGCAAGGTGAAGCGAGAGCACCGGAATACTGTAGAATTCCGTATCGAGCCCGATTATTCTCGGGTTTGAATTGAGGACCACCCTCGACACCAGCGATGCGGCAGCCGAGGTGACCGCGATCATGACGGCCCATGTCAAAACGGTCTTCACGAGGACGCGCGCCGCCCTGAACCCGCTGTTGGAGGAAATTTTTCTTTCCAGCCGCCCTCCGTAATACGTCCTGAAAACCTTGATCGAGCCGAAAACCAGGATGAGAAGGAAGATCGATGTGATCAGGAAATCCCCGATCGTCCTCATCAGCCCTCCCGGCATGTCGTCCGCGAAGAGAGCCGGGTCGAAGAGGTTGGTCCCGAAAAATGCGTTCGGAATCTCCAGCCGCAGCAGGATGTGCCTTATAAGCGCGAGAAAGAACGCCAGCGCAGCCACCCTTTTCACGAGGGTAAAGAGACGGTCCCACCCGCCCCTGTCCTTTTTCGCAAACCTCCTGTAGCTCCATCTGGCGACTATTATTACACAGAGGGCAAGAAGAAGTCCCTCGCCAAGAACCCTCCTTTCATCCTCGTCCGCGAGCGCGTTCTGTAAAGTCCAGCCCTTGACGCTCAGGTGAGCGAGCGGCTGCCCCAGCGAGGATACAAGCAATCCGTGTACCCTCACGCTGCCGTTTTCCTCGTACACGATCTGGGGACGCCCGTCGCCGGGTTCTTCGGAATTCCATCCCGGCCCCTGGGAATCGTTGCCCGTCAGGAATCCGTACTCCACCTCGTCGCCGGCGTTCCCAGACATGATCTCGCCCAGCCCCGTACTTCTGAGAAACCGGTTATTGATCCTGTAGTTCACATCGAGGGGAATGTCGACGGTCACCTTGCCGCCCGACGGGATGGGAGTCTCGCTGACCATGAGCGTATATAGTTGAGTACGATTCGTGAAGACATTCGCTTTATCGGCCGTGTAATATTTTTTCCCCAGGTATCTCGGGACTCCTCCCCAGGCGATCCTCTCCCCTGCTTCCGAATGGATCTGTATACCCACCTGGCGGAAGGGTTCATGCCTCTTTCCTTCTTCGACGGCCAGGGAATCCAACAACGCGATCAGAGCGGCCCTGGCGTCGGCATCAAGCCCGCCGATATCTGTATTTTCCACCATTTTCATGGTGGACAGGGAGATGCCGGACGCCGCCTGCTCGATCCACACAAGCCTGGTCGCCGCCTTTTCATATACTCCCAGCAACCTTGCCGATTCCCCGGCCGTCCATTCCTTCCCTCCGTGACCCCGGGGAGCCGAAAGTATCACCAGAAACAACATTATCAGAAGAGGGATCAGCGGAACCGGCGCCACGACCCTGCCTGGTTTTAGAAGTTCCCCGGCGGGCGGATTCACAGGTTCCTTTGTTTTCTCGACTATATCCGCGAGCGTGCGGGGATACCATCTGCGACCGGTTTTCTTTCCACCCGGAGGACCCGCTTTTTCCCTGCCCGGGCTGGGGATGAAGGTGAAGACGATGAACCCGCAGACGAGTATCAGCAGCATAAGCCACAACGGCGCGGGAACTCTCGCATTTCCGGCGGATATCCAGAATGTGAAAAAGAGGATCGCTGCGACAAGGAAGGTCCAGAGGACCGTTTGAAAGATCTTTCTTTCTTTTTCGATACTCACAGCGGAAGTCTCCAGGAATCTGCCCGGCGCCTCAGCGGGTGGTCTTGATCTCTGCCAGAACCCAGTCCCGCTCTTCTTTGCAGAGCGTCACATATACCTTATCCTGAAAGACCTTCTCGCTGCGAATGTTTTTGTAGCTTCTATATGCTATCGCGAAGACTCTTCTGTCGGGCCTGTCCAGATTATGATATTTGACGAATTCGAACTTCATCTGCCTGTTCTCCCTGAACAGCTTCTTCAAAAGAAAAAATACCTGTGACCGGCTGTAAAATTCCCCTGTTTCGGTCATACCCTTCATCTGGATAAATACCTTGTTCTTGCCGGTCATCGTCGAGATGGCTTCGGCATCCGCCCTTTTCCAGGCCCCCTCGAAACGGGCAAAAACCACCTGAGGATTCCTCTCGTCCGGAAGAATTTTCTCGACCGACTCGACCCTTTTCAAATCCTGCCCTGAGATCCCCGAGGAGGATACGACGGTCAGCGCCATGGAAAATAATAATATATTTATAATCCGACCCTTCAAGACGACCCGCTTTCAACCAGAGGGACCCGGCGCCGTGAATCATGCAACACCTTACATTACGGCCCTGAATATAAAGGCAAGGCATGTGCCAGTTAATTGCCTTAAAAACAAACAAGTTGCGCGACCGGACAAAAATAGGGTGTCCTCTTTTTTAGAATGGTGTGCTGAAAAGTGGACATCTGGAAGGAAGGGGCTTTCGGACCGGTCTTCACCTTCGATACACATGCGCTCCGCCAGGAACGGCGATTCTTCCTTCTGAACAAGAAAATCCGTCGCATTCCCCGCGCGCCGTCAGGCTGCCTTGACCTTCGTTCTCTCGGTGATCCTGTGCTGCCACTCTATGACAACCGGGCTCGCCACAAAGATCGACGAATAAGTGCCTATGCCGACGCCGATCAGCATGGCGAATGCAAAATCGTGTATCACCTCTCCGCCGAGAAAAAAGAGGGCGAATATGACAAGCAAGGTCGTCAGGGAGGTGTTGATGGTCCTGCCGAGGGTTTCGTTGATCGAAATATCCACCATGCTGTCGTACGATTCGCGCCTTCGAAGGCTGAAGTTTTCCCTGATCCTGTCGAAAACCACAATCGTGTCGTTCAGAGAATACCCGACGATCGTCAGAAGCGCCGCGATCACCACTATCGAGATCTCCTTGTCGAGTATGGAAAAGATACCGACCGTTATCATCACATCGTGCATCAGGGCGATGACGGCGCCGACGGCGAATTTAAATTCGAAACGCCAGCTTATATATATGAGGATGCCGCACATCGAGATCAGGATGGCGGCCCACATGCGGTTCTTGAGCTCCTCGCCGATCTTCGGCCCGACCGTCTCCGTCCGGCGTATATCTATCTGCCTGTCGGGGAAGGTTTTCGATATCTCGGCCTTCATGTTCTCGGCGGCTTCCGATTCGATCCCGAGGAATGGCAGGCTGAACGCAACCCGCTTGTCCGACTGCATCGTCACTTCCATGAATCCGACCCCGTTCTGACGCACACCCTCCTTGAGTTCCTCGAGCGGCGGCATCGTCGAGGCTTCCACGACCACAAGGTTGCCGCCCTCGAATTTTTTCGAAAAATCGGGAGGCATTTCCCTGGTCGACACGACCTTCCATCCGGCGCCGGGCGCCGTCCTGCCGAGGGCTCCGATGAGGATCTCCGCGGCCTTGGCCGTTTCGCTTATCTTCTCGACCGTTATGAGGTATTCGTCGCCCGATCCGAAATCCTGGATCTTGGCGTTGACGAACCCCGCCTTCGTAACCGCTTCCCTGAGTTTGTCCGCCGGGACATGCTGGTCGAACTTCACCTGGATCAGCGTTCCCCCTTCGAAGTCGATACTGAGGTTCGGCCCCCCTCTGGCGATAAGCGAGATGATCCCGACGAGTATGAGCGCGCCGGAAAAAATATAGGCCTTATGCCTGAGGTTCACGAAATGTACATTTGTATCATGGAAAAACTGCATGTCATCTCCTCTTAAGACAGCACCCTATATGCTGAGCTTCGTTACCTTTCCGCTCTTCGTCCAGAGATCGAAAATCATCCTGCTGAATACAAGGGCGGCAAACATACTTGCAAGGATACCCAGGCTCAGAGTCGTTGCGAATCCCTTGACCGGACCCGTCCCGAACTGCCACAGCACGACAGCCGTTATAAGAGTGGTCAGGTTCGAGTCCAGAATGGTGACAAAGGCCCTGTCATATCCGGCGTCGATCGCCGACCTTATCGTCTTGGCTTTCCTGAGTTCCTCCCTTATCCTTTCGAAGATCAGCACATTCGCATCGACAGCCATGCCGATGGTTAGAATAATGCCTCCAATCCCCGGAAGGGTCAGCGCAGCGCCCAGATAGGCGAGCACGCCGAAGAGGATGACAAGATTGTACAGCAGGGCGACCGAGGCTATGACGCCCGAGAACCCGTAGTACATAATCATGAAAAGCACGACCGCGATGAATCCTATAACCCCGGCGTTGAGTCCCTGCTTGATCGAATCGCTCCCGAGACTGGGGCCGACCGTGCGTTCCTCCCGCGGAATCAGATCGGCCGGCAAAGCGCCCGCCCTCAGGACCACGGAAAGATCCCTTGCCTCGATATCAGTGAAGTTCCCTTCGATCACGCCGTTACCGTCAGGTATTTTGTTCCTTATCACCGGGTACGATTTAATTTTTCCATCGAGAACGATCGCCGTGTAGCGGCCCACGTTCTTGCCTGTGAAACGCGACAACTCGCGCGCCCCGGCCCTGTTGAATGTGAATCTGATCAGAAGGCTGCTCGGATTGCTTGGGTCGGCGGACGGCGTTGCGTTCTGAAGATTCTTTCCGGACACCATTTCGTCTGTTGCCACGAGAAAGAGGAATTTGCCCCTTCCGCCTTCGGGAAGATCGGCCCATTCGTCGAGCCAGAGAAATTTCGAATCGTTCGGTACGATCTTTTGTACGTCCGCCCTTGCCAGCAGTTTTCTGACCTTCGGAATATTGTCCTCCTGTACGACCAGCCAGTCGTGATAGAAGGTCATGAGGAGGGAACTGAACGGCCTGTCCTGGTCGGCGATCTCAGTGGAAAGCGCCGAAATCGGTTCTGTCGCAAGCCCGGGAAGGGTATCGGCTCCCGGCGTCTCTTCACCCGGGACCCGTTGCGCCACGGTGAACATACTGTCAAGTTCTCCCGCCGCCGCGGGTCCGGTTTCTCCTGCGGCTGTTCCCGTTGTATCCGCACCGGCTTTTTTAAGCTGATTATCGAGTCTTTTTATCACATCGGCGACCTCGGCCTGCTGTCGGACGAGCAGCCACTCGAGCATCGCCGTCTGGCCGATAAGTCTTCTCGCCCTCGAGGGGTCCTGAAGACCGGGAAGCTGTACGATTATCCTTTTCGTTCCCTCTTTCGTGATTTCCGGTTCGGAGACTCCGAACTGGTCCACGCGGTTCCTGATCACCTCGAGGGCCCTGTCCACGACATCGACACGTTCGGCGTCGGTCAGCTTTGTATCGTCAACCTCGAGGGCGATATGCATGCCGCCGCTGAGATCAAGTCCACGCTTCAGCGCTTTTTTTTCGAGTTTGTCGAAGTCTTCGGGACGTTCGGTCGCCATCTCCCGTCTCTTCTCGGCTCCCATCATGGTCAGGCGGATTGTCGGATAGAGGAACCACAGCGACCCCACGAGGACCGCAATTACAAGTATGACTTTATACCTAAGACTTTTACTCACGTTCCCTCGCTTTATTACAGTCCCTTATGCGGGTACCATATAAAAAACACCTGCCCGCACCGGCTGTGCGGGCTCATTGGACTCACCGGCCCTTATAGAGTACTTAAATTACAACATTTGCCCCTTCCCAGTCAAAGAGAAAATATAATATTCCAAACATACCTGCATCCCTTCCCGCTTAAACATCCGATGAATAAAAACCTCTTCTGCGTGTAATTATTGCCGGAAGTCGCAGGATGTGCTGAAAAAGGAGGTTATTGAGATGAACGGATTGAAATACACTTGCCCCAAATGTTCGAATACCGGGTATAATATCGGCGAGATTCGCGCGGCAGGAGGATTC
>JBFYZH010000083.1:0-47682 GCA_041309605.1 Candidatus Krumholzibacteriota bacterium | reverse complement strand
TCGTTTTTCGGATTAAGCTCCAGAGACTTTTTATAGTTCATGACGGCCTTCTCGGTGTCGCCGCCTTTCGCATACGCTTCGGCCAGGCTGTCGTAGGCGTTTGCAGATTGCGGAAAGGCCTCGGCGTTCAGGTTTAGCACTTCGATCGCGTCGGAAAACCGCGACCGGCCGAGCAGATCGTAACCGAGGTCGTTCATCGATGTCTCGTCCACGTAGACGTCGCCGCCGCCGGCCCGCAGATCTCTGACCTTTCTCACGCCATCGCTGATGGAACTTTTCCCTTCCCGGCGTATCATCTCGCAGGCGAGGTTCTTGTGCTGAAGGTAGAAGAGCCTGACGTGCGATTGATGCTGCGGGCGCACCCAGTCGTCCCCGTGGTCGATATAGACCTGCATCTTCTTTACGAAGGAGAATTCGTTATCGAGAGACAGCCGGTCGCTGATTTCGGCCAGCGTCTCGCCGCGTTCTTCGGCGGCTTCAACGCGCTCCCACAGAGCCTTGATATAATCGAGGTGCGTTCGCGCGCGCTCCACCGTCCACACATCGCTGATATCGCATATCACCTTTTCGACCGCGTTTTCGCCGGTGAGCAGTTCCTCGAGCACGGCTATCCACCGGGGCACGTCCAGCGTGGCGTACCTGCCCTGCGGATAAGGAGCGAGATGCTGCGAATGCATGATGAACCCCGGAATAATCGCGACTTTCTCCTCGGGCACGACCGCGATCGTCATCCCGTCGTAGCCGGCTTTGCCGAACCAGATGAGTTCGAGCGTCATGTCGCCGAGGTCCAGGGTCATCCGGTCACGATAGATTTTCGACGGCAGGACGAGAGAAAAACCCTTTTCGAGTTCCTCGGCTCTCTGCCCGCAGGTGTTCATCCATCGTATCTCGCCTTTCTCGCGGTCCGAACCGGGCTCGTGTTGCGGAAGGCGTTCGCGCGACACCTTCTCCTTCCAGCGCCACATCTCGATCAACCTCGAGATTTCCGCATTCACCTCGGCTTCTTTTCCCTCGTATTTGTCGAGGAATGCGGCGTGGCCGACGATCGTGCTGTTTTTGTAGGCGGCGTTCCCTCCGAACATGTCAAGCCGGTCGACCATGTTTATGACATAGGTGAAATCGTCGCTGCCGAGAGCCGCTGCGATGGCCTCCTTGTACTTTCTGGCGGTTATCTCCGACCAGAAGGTGTCGAAGACGACGAGCCCTTTTCCCGACTTGATGACAAGCTGGCTTTCTCCGCCGCCGGGATCCGTAATGAAATATATGTTTCCGGTGATGTTACTCGTCTCGAAGCCTCCTTCACCCGCGCGCATCGGCGTAGCGAGGCAGAGCGATACGACCGCCGCTATCAGCAGCGATATCCTTTTTTTCATGTCCGGCCCCTTTCTTTTTTTCTTTCCATCCACCACCAAATATGTGTATAATATAACATGTGCAAATAATAACATCAATGGGAAATTCGGTCAATCGAAAAATTGGATCCGGATCGACGGATCCCGGCCGGTCGATATGGTATATCGATTCCTTGAAAAGACGGTCGGCGCAGTGTAGAATTATCGCAAAGGCCCTTAACATTATCTTCCAGGGCACTTGACCGAACTGGGGGGAATTGGAATGAAAATGAGGATGCTTCTGATCGCCGTGTCGGTTTTCTTCGCAATCGCATTGCAGGGGCAGGATAAATTCGATGTATTCCAGTTGACGACCGATCCCACACAGGATGGCTTCGCCACATGGTCAGCCGACGGGAGCTATATCATTTACCAGCACTCGGGCATGTCCGATACGCTCGGCAGGAATGGCTTATGGAAGGTCAGGCCGGACGGATCGGACCCCGTACAGATATTCGCCGGATTGGCAGAGCATCCGAAGTGGTCCCCCGACGGGCGATATGTCGTTTTCGATGCCGATACGGGCAGGAGCATCAAAATGATACCGGCGGAGGGTGGAGAGGTGATCGAAATCCTTCCTGATTCGGTTCAGATAGTGAACGGCGGATTACCCTGCTGGTCGCCCGACGGTTCGTGTGTCGCATTTCACGAAGGCGGCACTCTTTCTCTTTGTGTCGTCAATATTCAAACGAAACATCTGACAAAGATATTCAGGGAGGAAGGGAAGGTTCCCCTGCCGGCGTGCTGGACTCCGGACGGCAACAGCGTCATGATCGCTCTGATGGACCGTCAGACGAGGCAATCGACGATATGGCTCGTATCATCCGATGGGAAAGAGAAAAAACAGGTGACCGGGCATCACGATAACTTTTACCGGCACCTCGCGCTTTCGCCGGACGGGTCGTTGCTCGTATATGCGGTTCGCGAGGGCAGGTACATGGGATTATGGATTATGCCGATGACGGGGGAGAAATCGATTCCGCTTGCAATCACCCAATCGGCTCATAACGAGGGTCCGGCATGGTCGCCCGATGGAAAACGTATCGCCTTCAACAGCACGAGAATGGGCAACCACGATATCTGGATAATGGATGTGGATGTCGAGAGCATAAGGAAAGAGTTGAAGCAATAAAACCGCCCGGCACGTGCGAATATACTACTACTCGTTCTTCGGCGAATCGACCGGATTGTCCGCGGCGGCCCTGGAATCTCTGAGAGTTTTTACTATCCCGTATATACCGAGAACGGCAAATGCCAGGGAGATATACCAGCGTGATGTGCGGGTTATTGCGTCGAAGATTAATATTGCCGTGCACACGCCATACACCGGCAGCATGATCCGCCGGAGATTGTATTTTCTGGCGACCAGACTCAGGGCGAAAACCAGGATTATCAAACCTATCGCAATATATCCGGACATTGCTGTTACCTCCGTTTCGGATATAATTTGTCGAATCTCAGCGATACATCACACACAGGATCGCTCCTTTTTCCTGATAACGAGGAAATGCCATACCCCCATCAAGGGAAATGCCACCATCATTGGATATGGAGAACTCCTGGTAAACATCGTAATAACCCTGTTTCCCCTGGAGATGAAAATAATGGAGGCTGCGGCAAGCATCAGCAATAACGATAGTCGAAACGCAAAGTACCTGCCAGTATTCAGTCGTTCCTCCGCGGCAATATTTTTAAACCAGTAAAGAAGGATCAATATGTACGCGATCGAAAAGAGGAGAGCGACTATTCCAAAAGTTCTCAGTGTCGCGATTCGGTACCCGGCAAGAATAAGAATTCCGAAGAGAATATTTATCCATGAACCGTATTTTCTGGAAAGGGCAAAATAACCTTCAGAAGGCTTCCGGCCCCAATTATACAAACGGCTCGGGAATAGTTGTGGGAAGATTATCATCATCGCCGAATGTCCGATGAGAAATGCTCCGCCGGCCAGTTTGATCCATGTGGCATCCCTAAACAACCAGTACCACAGGATGATCATGCCGAGATACTGCAGGAAGAACAGCATGTTTACCATCGGACTGTATTTCATTTCCCTCGCTCCCTTTGGAATTGTTTGATGTCTAATAACCCGAAGGGCAGAGTTCCACGAGCTTGCCCGTGGGAATCTACTCCGTCGGCTCCACTATCCGCGCCTTTATCACCTCCATGGCGAATTGATGTTTATACCATTTGTTGCCCTCAGCGGTCGTTATCTTGAGGGTTCCGTGGATCTTTTCTCCGATATCGCCTCCAATGCCGATCATCGGATTTTCCGGATCGGGCGTGAACGACAGGAAGGTCAGGTATCCGCCGAACTGCAGGTACTCGTTAGTTGAGAGCATGAACCAGAATCTTCCGACATCCTCCGGCACATCACGAGTCTTTTCGTTACCAAGAAATTCCTCGACGCTGGAAGCGACATCAATTCTCGTGCAGATGTGAAGAACCTGTTTGGCTTCTCTTATATTTCCTTCGGCAATAAGCCGTTTGAATTCCGGGAATGCCTGCTGAAATTCCGCTTCATCCTTTGTAACGGCCACAGCCCATTTCTTGCCGATATTCGGGACCCTGCCCATTACAAGGGCACCTGCCGGCCAATCCTCCTGTTTGTCTGTACCCGCGAGACTGTCGTAGTGTGTCGACCCTCTTTGAGGCATCGGGCCGATAAAATTCGGATCTCTTTTTAAAATAGTACCCGGCCCTACCTGGATCGCACCATATCCCCCCACAGTGGGATTTATGATAAGCTCTTCAGGCTGTTCCTCCGCCGCAAGCAATGGAGCTAGAACAAAAAACGAGATTAACATCCAAATTATCGATCTTGTATTCATATTTTCCTCCTTCAATAGAAGATTACAACGGCTGTCAATCGATCACCTGAGAATAATCACCTTGCACGAGGTGATTCCTTCCGGCGACTGAAGTCGGGCAAAATACACTCCGGATCGAATGCCGACGTTGTTCCAAGTAATTTGTTTCCGTCCCGTTATGATGTACCCGTTGAATATCTTCGCCACAAACCTTCCGTCAACGGAGTACAAATCGACATTTACCATTCCTGGTGCCGTAATATCAAGATTAAAGGTAGTTACCGGATTGAAGGGATTCGGGTAATTAGTGATCGTTGGTGTGCCAGGAAGCCTCTCAGCATGATAAGCATCCGTGACTATGTTCGGGATTATGTTATCCACCGGTTCCGATCCCTGCAACTGAACCATATTCCCTTCGTCGTGTTCCAGAATATCCTCGTCGCAGGCATTCGTACGCCATCCGTGCCAGGACAGTCCTCCCAAACTACTACCAGGTTCATGAGAATATGACACATTGCTTATACAATAGTGACTCATATATTCGGGATAAGTTTTGATCTCTATATCGCGTATATCCTGATCTGCACCGAGTATCACCCTGTTCAATATTCCGAATCCGGAACTCATCTGCGGGTCTATAAGGATCCAACACCAACTCTCGGGAGGCTGCTTTATGCTGCGATTTGAATGAAATCGGAAGAACTCCTCGACCGTTCCATCTGACACACATTTGACACACTTTCGTGAGTTAACTCGTTTAGATTATTGTTTCATGGGGAATGGAACAGTTTGGAACACTACTGGTTCACATAGTGTGGAAAGGAGAGGGGAAAGAAAACAGGAGCACCCGAATCCGGTCAAATAATATTATTCGAGCCAGGAAAGCATATCGTTTTCTTTATCGCCGACAATACTTATAAAAAGGTCCTCAAGATCCCGGTATCGTTCGGTCATTTTATCATCTTTAAAGGTCTCGCGTATTTTTGAGCTTGGAGACACAAATACAATTATTCCTTTATTGATGATGGCCACTTCACCACAGAGTTTTTCTACGACGCTGAGCATGTGCGAAGTCATGAATATCGTTCGGCCCTTATGTGTCATTTTTTCGAGTATGTTCCTGATTGTTTTAGATGATACTGCGTCGATTCCTTCAAAAGGTTCGTCGAGTATCAATAGATCCGGATCGTGAATTAGTGCACCCGCAAGAGAGATCTTTTTTTTCATTCCGGCCGAATAAAACCGAATTTGTTTGTTCCGTGAGTCATTAATGTCAAGGAGCGCTAAAAGCTCGTCGGTCCTGTCCGTTGTCATATTTCTGCCCAGGCCGTACAATTGACCGACTAACTGTAAATATTCCTGACCGGTCAACCGATCAAGATACAAGGGTTTTTCGAGCACGAGCCCTATCCTACGTTTGTGTTCAAAAGCGCCTTCTTTAATCGTTTCCCCGAAGAGCTTCAGGGTTCCACTGCTTTTCCTGATCAAACCGGCAATGTAATTCACCGTTGTCGTTTTGCCTGCTCCGTTCGGGCCGACAAATCCAAAGAAGCTGCCTTGTGGAACATTGAGATTAAGATTCTGAACGGCGATCTTGTCTCCACGATACCGTTTCATGAAACCGGAAATTTCTATGGCATTCATTGTTTCTCCAATAGGCAACAACATGCATTCTCGAGATTCCGGCATGTTCTTGAAAAAGTGATAATATACCCTATCATGCTGAAAGCCAGAAATACGATTGTTGTCTGCTGAAACCCGAATTTATGTTCCAAAATCGCATATACCATTAAAGAAATCACTACTGCTGCCGCCTGAATAAAATGCATTTCCGGGTGTACTGAAGAGCCGCATTTTACGATCGAATTAACAGAAATGATATTTCCTGAAGCCAATAGTAAAAAAGAAAGGAATAGAATGATTGCCGACGCATGTTGGACATGGCAGATTGCCATATCCCTGAAAACCGCGACAATCAATAATACTAAGAATGAAAAGCCGGAGACACAGCATAGAGAAATAGTATTTTTTGAAATTGTAAGAATCGTTTTTGAAACCGGCAAAGCACAATAACTGGCAGGTTCATTGCTTGTTCTTGTGAATTGTGTATTGAACAACAAGCTTAGTATAATAAGCAGGGCAGACATGTAATAATGAATAAAATGATCGCCGAATTTCCACGCAAGAATTCCGATAAATAGTGAGACTGGCAATAGTAAATATTGAATCCCAGTTGCACGAATTATGAGTTTGAAATCGGTTGCCATAAGAGTCAAGATCATATTGTGTTTAATATTCATATTCGCAGTTGTTTGTCGTCTCCGACAAAAATCGGGGAATACGTTATCACTCCTCGTATATTGAGACTTCCAGATTATTAAGAATTATCATATCGATGATGATTCCTACCAATCCCAATAGTAGCATCTGAAATGATATCAGACCCACGTTTAACCATCGTGCATTCAGAGCGTATCCAATGCCAGTGCCGACAAAACCAATTACGCCGGATGTGCAAAAGCTGGCAAATGACATTGAATCAATAAGGCCAATCATGGACAGTTGGATTGGTAACAGAAAGACGATGACAAGTATTGGATATAACACCTTGAATTTTTGAAACGCATTTCCTATTACAAGAAAAACGAGTGCAATCCAGATTTCCATGAGCAGAAAAAACAAAAATAAAAGCAATATGGCGACAAATGCGGCTATAACGGACACGGAAAAAATGTATATAATCACTGTTGATGCGAACCCGAAATATACGAGTGATTTGATGCTTATAATCTGCTCAGCAAAAAGAAATAACATTTTAAAATTCAAAGACAATGGAAATTGGAATAGATATCCAGGATGCAATGTCGTTCCAGCAGAATGGAGGCCGGCCGAAAGGGAAAACTCTAAAAATACTACAAGATATAGAATTACTCCAATTAGTGGAATATCTTCAGAAACTGATGAAATATCGATAGTGTTTAAAAGGTAAGCTGGCATTATAATGAGTATGGCGCATATGATTATAATAAGAATTGGCGTCATTCTCCCTATTTTGGATCCCCTGCTCAGCAGGATGCGGTTGATACGTAATAAGAATAGAATATTGCGAAAATGATTATTATTCGACGCATTGCCCATAGTTTTCTTTGATTGTTCCGTATAGCAGGAACCCCATGTACTGTTATAGCTGGTCATTAAGAATCAGAAATACTATTCCTGATTATTTTAACGCCACTCAAGCTATTTTATCAACATCCGAAATGCTCGTACGCCGATTTGATAACAATTCGAATATTACCATACTCCGCACAGTGATCCCAAACCAAGACCCATGAAAAAAGAAGATATATTTAGCCCTAATACGGCAAGCAGTGCTGCTGCCATTCCGACCGGGGGATTAATGATTATCATAGCAATAGTTGCAGTCCACCCGATTACACTGGCCGCTCCAAGCCATTTATCAAGAACTTTCCGATTCCACAACAATACAATAAGATCGATGGGAGTCTGACATGCCGTCCAGGCGGTGTGCCTATCCGATCAAGGTTTGACTCTTAAACCAACGTCAATCGATCAAAAAGTCCCATCTCGGTATGCCCTTGAAGTTGAAAAGGCTCGCTTGAACCTGGAATCGATCGAAATTCCAGCGCTTTTCGTCGAACTCCGGATCATCAATGTACACGGGCATATCCAGTGCAATTCCTAAAAACCGGTTTCCAACAGACAATCCAAAACCGAATTCAAAGACCGGCTGATCTCCATTCATCGTGCTCATATAATTTCCGAATAATCTCCCATCGAGTTTCGAGATCAGTTTGTGCTTCAATAGCAGATTGGCTGCCAGAAGATGATCGTGAAATCCGCTGAAAGGGGGATAGCTCTTGAATCCTCCCTCCTCAGCCGCATCGAATCTTTCCTGCGCCGCATCACCATGTGATGTCCCGACGAACAGTCGCCCATAATAGTAACGACTTTCCTTTTCGATGGTCAGATCCAACAAATCGAATGCCTTGTCTTCCGGGAAGACCTTGAATCCTTTTTCATACCTAAGTGTGGTATTAAGGAACAATGTTATCCGTACCGTGAGGGGTGTCGTGTCGTGCAAGGGCCAGATCGACTCGTCGACATTATTTAGATTGTAGTAATTTCTATGTGAAAAATCAATCGTGGTAGAAATGAGTGGAATTGGAATAGGAATCTGATTTATCGAAAAATATCTCGCCCATTTGATTCCCATTCCGGATTCGTATCTTCCGCGCATCCGTTCAGACAAGAGATGATATGTCGATCTCCATATTTCGGAATTCGACATCTTCCGGCTGATATTGCATCTGTATATCAGACCGTTTGTCGTTTGGTTATACCCGATGCGAAGAACATCTATGTTATCCAGGAAATAATCCCGTATACAGTCCTCGCCTTCGCCCAAAAGAACGCCTGAGTACTCCCACCCGAAACGCCGCGAGTGGGCCGGAATATCGGGAAGCAGGTACAGTCTGTAAACCGGTTCATCTGAAAACATGGATGAAAAAAGTTTTATGTCTTCCGTCGGCTTTAGTTTAAACCGGTGAAATCTGACGGGGGTTGGCTTTGCGTTATCATATCTTTTTTCCTCCAGAATCCGATGATCGGGATCTATAAACACGGATTTGACCCTGCTATTCGATGTCCAGTTATAAGTCAGTTGCCCCGGTCGAAGGAGAAAGGACTCGCTGGTTTTATCCTTGTAACAAACCTCGACCGGCACACACGATACAGCTTTGCCGCTTTTGGACAGAATGAGGGAGTTAGTATAGGTAATGCCCTGGAACTCTGATTCTATCTTACCGATCGAGTAGTTCTGGCGATATGTGCTGTCCACCCAACTTGTGAAGAATTGATCCAAGGGGACTGTGGAGTGTCTTTGCACTACTTCCTTGAATTCAGCAACGCCGGGGCTGCAGCCACGATAACGCTGGTAATACTCCCTGCACGCTTCGTTAAATCCTTCGGTTCCAATTTCGAGCGCCAGCATGCTTAAAATGGCCTGTGCCTTGAAATAGTGCTTAATAAAAAGCCAATCATCCTGGCCCTTATTAGGCTTCTCCCTATTCAGTCTATAAAGTACCCTTTTAAATTCATATTCGAGGTCTTCCTGGTATTCCGGCCCCTCTTTGAATGTTCCATATTGCTCAGCCCAATAACAGGCAAAACCCTCCGCCAGCCAGACATCCCTGATATTTACCGAACAACCCCACCATAAATGAGCTGCTTCGTGGGGCAACGGAGAATGAGACAGCTTGTTCATAATTCTTTGTACATACGACGAGCTGCTTTTATCACCGGGAAGTAACAGGAATCCGTTTGCCGCGCCTCCTCCCAGTTCATCAGGAAGTTCAGTAAATATTATATTTATTTTATCGTATGGAACTCCGCCAAAAATCGGTTTATAAAAGGCAATCGCATCGGTTATTTCCCGCGCCTTATCACCTGAATATTTACAGTCCGGATTGAGGTATATATCAATCGGGATAACATTGGAAGTGTCCTGCTTATGATACGCTTCAGGAAATACCAACCATATAATCTGTGAAGTTCTGAGGCTGTCGATATGGTACTCAACCGAATCGCCGGGCAATTCGACACGTCGCGGCACTGCTTCGGACATGAAATGAAGATCGCGGGGCGCGGTGATCTTCAAAGAATACTGTTCCAACGAGGAAAATCTCTGGTCGAGACTGTAAATCGAATCGGTGTCATGTACAAGGCGGGGATAGTAATCCATGTATGGATAGCTTTCCGGGATTGGCACATTCATTATACAAGGCATTCCAGCGAATTCGAGTTTATAAAAGAAATCGATGGCGTTGATGTTGTCTGTCAATGCCTCTTTCGCGCACAGGGAAAAGACCAGCGAGTCGGGGGTGCAAGTTCTATTCAGACGAGCAACCGGCAAGTCCTGGATTGTCATATCATCGGCTTCGAGAGAAGATCGAAAGCTCATACCATTGACCAAAATGCTGTCGATCGAGAACTTTTGGTCTTCTGGCAGTTGAAGGCACCAGAACATCAATGTGTCGGACTTCGTGGAATCAGCATGAAATATTATGCGAGTATGCTCAGTCAGGCTTTTAGCGGAGAAATCGAGGGATGAGGTTATCTCATATCGGATATCGGCGATCTCGCGGCAGGGTGCAGGCTCGTTGCCGGATCCGATCACCATTAAATATATTAATAACGCACTGATCATAAGTTCCCCCGAGTGATCTTGTTTATAGCATGTTAATTTGCATGTCAATTCAAATCATCAATGCGGGAGGGAGATATCGCTCCCTCCCGCGATACAGGATTCTACCACCAGTTCCAACAAGAAGAACCGCAATTTCCCCAATCTTGTATAGAGGTAGTCAATAAGCACTTACTACAAACGGCTGCTTGAACAAATGCTCTCCCCACCTTTTTAAGCCATCCCAATACTGTACCGCACCAAGGACAAATCCCTGCTTCCAAAGCCTGATCATGTTCGGGATCATCGGTTTTCTGGTTGTTCGCTAAACCGTCTATCACAAAATAATAGTTTGTTGAGTTGTATTCAGATATTGATCCGCACAGCACTACTTTCGCGGCCATTCCTGCCTTGATGCACAAGATGCGAAACATTCTCTCGAAGCTGCCGCATCTTGCGCGTCCGACGCTGAAGAAACTGATTCTCAGGGCTTTTACGGCCGGCAGGTTCGAGGACGGTCTTGAACAGGCCAGGGCCATTATCGCGGAATATCGAGATGCGTTTTCTGCGGCGATGAAATGTCTCGAGCAGGATATCGAGGAATGCCTCACCGCCCTCAAGTTCCCGTTTATGAATCATCGGCAGATACGTTCGACGAACCTTCTTGAGAGGCTCTTCGGCGAGGGCAGGCGCCGTACGAAGATCATTCCTCGGTTCACATCGGAATCGAGCGCTCTCTCTCTGGTCTTTGCCGTTCTCGTCGACACATCCGAAGGCTGGAAAGGTGTGCGAATGAAACCGTACATCGAGCAGCGTTTGAGACAAATGGCTTCCGATCCCAACAGTTCGTGGGATAACCCGGATCTTCGCAAGCTGGCGGCATAGGAGTTAAATCACTGAGGTTATGCTAATGAACTTTTACAGGGAAAAAAGGACTTGACCTGTTGTTTTGTAAGATTGTATCTGCCAGCCAGCCAGTCTCCCCCCGAGGTCGCCAGGTCATAAGCGGAATTCCAGACCATCGTGTTGGCTTCATGGTCAATCAGCGGGTTTTCAAACGGCACCAGCAGGTTCCTTGTGTCGACAAGTACCGGCACTTTTTCCGCATCAACAGCGCATCAAGTAAAATTATTCGAGCCAGGAGAGCATCCCGCTTGCTTTATCGCTCATTAGTCATTCAACTACGGTCTATGAATTTCTTCACTTCTTCTCTGGCGGTTTGCTTCAGAATATATAATCCCATTGGCAATGATGCTCCAAAGATAACTGCAGTAAGTAATATAGATGCAATTACTTCGGCAATCGTTTTATCCCTGCTTGCTGAATCAATTATGCTTTCTAGGCCCGCCAATTCTCCTAGATTTGAAAAATAATTGCTAATGCAATGTAGAACAGCTAAGACAATAATACTCCTTGTTTTTAAATATGTCGCACAGTACATCACACCCAGACAAGATGCGGCATATACTTGAATAAGTACTTCTTTTGTTGAAGCCTCAGGTTGCGTCCAAATATTTGCTATATGTGCAAGACCAAATATTAGGCTTGAAATGATCACACTCTTTAAAACGCCATATTTCGAATCATAGCATTTATTAAGCAATATTCCGAATATCACACCCCTGAATAGGATCTCTTCAAATAGCCCTCCACTTAATGCCCTCAACCCATAAAGCAGGCTTTTGTCGGAAGTAAAGGTCGAGCAACTCACTAAGAAAATGTCATTAAATCCCCCCGTAGCCAAAAAAACATAAATAATAGCGGGCAAATAGTAAATATAAGCTGTTCGATCGATGAATGAAAAATATGAGTGAGGTATTTGGAGCTTGTCAATGATAATAATAAGTATGCATATTAATATTGCAGAAATAAATATTCTTTCTAAATTGTCAGAAGTGAATTTGGTAAAACCAAGGTTTTCCTTGACGGGAATCTTCGTAATAAAAAACACAAACAACAATATTGAAAAAATAAGGAAAGGGGGATTGTTTCTTAATTCAGTGAGTTTCATGCTATGATTAGTGGCCGCTGTTTGGTACTCCAGAATTGTACGCGCCGGATTCATTGAGCTTTTTTAATGAAGCGATTATACCTCACTCGCTACCTCATGTCCACGGGCATGATGTTCTATTCGAAGGCCATGAGCATTTTGAACAAAGGGCAATGACATCGAGTACGGCGCCATCGCCACCAACCTCGCTCGATTGGTCAAAGCGCCGCATCTGGAACTTCATGGTCGGGCGCGGCGAACACGAAAATATCATCGGCATCCTCACAAGCCAGATCGCATTCGATTCAATCCCAACCCGCTGTTATGGAGCCAACAACGCATGGCAACAGCTCGTTGCCATCGCCAACAACCTTCTCGTCGCTTTCCAGATCGATACCGGAGCACGCCGGGCCGGAAGTGAAAAATAAACTTGCCTTTTCTTGCTTAAAACCCCTCGAACCCTGCGCTTCTAGATCTTCAACCGCGCCGGAAGGCTCGTCCGGGCCGGCGGCGTCTCCGTCCTCCGGCCATCCCGCAACGAACGACACTGTTCTCTCTTCAAACCCATCGCCGACACCCTCAATGCCGCTTGATTTTTAACGCATTGAGGTTAGAAGCCGACCTCAACGTGAAAACTGCAGTTACTATAGGTAATGCAACAACAGTCACACAAACCCCATCTATCAGCTCTACAACCACAGGTATTAAATTCAACGTCGCAACTTACCTCTGCTTTAAATATTTCCGTATTGGCTTCAGTTTTTGCTATTCCCTTTGAATTGGCGGGCATAGAATATGCGGTTGTTATATATTCCATCCGATCTTTGTGTTGAAAGTCATAATCAATTACTATCTGCTCCATCACAGATCTTACAGTCAGTTCCTTATTATAAGGTATCCTTTCGCTATGACTAAATTCTGCTGCCGAAGCATAGATGCCATCGTTCGCTTCTAAATCATTGTAAGAGCCGTCATCAAAATATGTCGTTCCATCAAAAATCACCGAGTTTGGCATTTTGCCTGTTTCAGAAAAATCAATCAGCACAATTTCTCTTACATATGCAGTTTTTGAAAGACTCCTTACTCTTGCATCTGCAAAAACCACATTTTGCTTGAGAAATTGATTTTCACTCAATTCATCCTCTTCAATGTTACTTTCTGATAATCGAGTAATCTTAGAAGTATCTTCGCATGAGCCGATAAATCCTGCGATAAATGCGAATAGCATGACACGATAAATGCCACTCTTTAACGTTGTGTTCTTGGATAACATTTCGATGCCCCCTCTTTTAAAAATCATTTTCAGCGATCCGTTTCTCCCGCTACCCGAATAGACATCCGAAAGCAGACTCGGAAAAATCCCGATAAAACCTTTAGAGAGACCTTCGCGAAATTATTGAATCTTTCCACCTTTCTTAGACACTCTCTTACGCTGCCTTAACTCTTCGCTCAAACTCTGTACCTGCAAACGATACCGCGCACATCCTTCTCTTGTCCTCATTCTACATCCAATCCTCGGTCCAAGAATATCGGGAGTCCTATAGGTAGTAGCGGCAACTCTCAACGTTTCATGACCTTGCCCCCCCTCTGAAACCGGGACGCTACCTGATGGATATGGAATTTACCTGGCTTCAACCTCCTTTCATCCTCATACGTGAGAGAACGCTGTTGTAATTGCCTAAGTGCTCAATTGTTTGAGCATTATCGAAGCTGCCTCTTCACCTCAGCCACCTGCCGGATCTGGCTAAATCATCTTTTCTATATCGCATGATGTATGCCCGATGATCATTGGAGTCGTAAATGGGAAGGGAGAGAATAGACCGATTCCTTCAACCTCTTGAAAGCGTACGCATTGGGAGAGTATTTTCCGACCCGCCGGCTGCTCCGCACAAGTTGCCACTTTCCCAAGTCGGGTCGATCGGAACAATCCGTGACACAGTCTCGTGAAACACTTTTTTCGTGAAATCCTTGTAACTCTTCTAAATTTCTGTCCCACGGAGACTGTGTCACGCTGACACACTTGACACAGTTTGAAACACAATGGTGGACGGAGAATCGGCCAAGAATAAATAAAGTAATAGTACTTGGATTCTGATTGAAAATAGTTGAGATAGACACGAATATTTTCTTGACATCTTCTCCGGATGGTCTATAATGAGACCCAACTAATCGGAAAATAATTTTGGAGGCGCCGAATGAATATCCCGACTAAAAAGGTTTTAATTTCATTTTTGGCAATATTTATCGCCGCGGGAATTCTTCTTTTTCCCAGTCCGGGAAAAGCCGCGATCACTCGTAGCCCTGGTGTTCATTATATAAAAATTATCGTTGAACCTGTTATCTATCCTTATATGCAATTCGGAGAACCGGGGGAAGATCCGGGCTTATCGACTGTATTTCTTGGATCGAGAGTTGCGGCAAGTATTGATCAGCAGCAAATAGATTTACCGAAGGATGCCGGGACAGAGTCAGGGGCGACAAAACCCCGGTTTATCAAATGGTTGTTTAATTATCTGAATAAGTTTACAAGCAACCCGATCTTGGGACGATAAACAATAAAGGGACCTTAAGAGAGACATTTGTTGATGGACACAGCAAAAGAGCTTATCAGGGAACTGCAGGGACTCGTTTCATCGGAATGCTATCCGGAGGCTCTAGCCCGGGTAAGGAAGGACGCAGCGGTAATCGAATCTTCTTCGCACTCCAGGTACTGTAAAGAACTGCTTTTACTCGTCTCGACAATATCCATAGGCAATAATCTCATCCGGGAAGCAGAGAAATATATGGATCTGTTGAGCAGGGAATACCCTGGAATTGAAGACGATTTTGAATATGTCATGAAGAAGATACAGATATTCCAGCTTCGAAACGATTATGACGATTGCTCGAATTTTATAGAAGGCTGCATCAATAAAAAGTGGAATGATAACCAGAAAAATTGGTTGAATCATTATGCCGGAAGAATTTTGTTCTGGAAAGGCGACTATTTTCAATCGAATCGTCTGTTCGAGGAGTGTAGAGACCATGCGCTGTCATCCGGCGATGAATGCCTCGAAGGTTATTCCTTGTTCATGATGGGATATATTGCATTCCAACGGTGTTTTTTCGAGATTGCGGATGTCAATTTCAACAGAGCACTTGAATGTTTTCAAAGATGCGGCAAAAAATTGTCGCAGGGACGCACATGCAAGATGATGGCCATACTTGCCTATCGGACCGGGAAGTATGATAAGGCCGAAGATATTCTGAAGCAAGCAATCGAGATTTTCAAAAAGACCGGATATGAAAAAAGTTTTATTAATTCGAATATTGCCTTGGGACGAGTTCATATTTTCAGGGGACAGTACGAGGAAGCTGAAGGCTTCCTCCTCAAAACCCGAAGACAATCTCTGGAGCTTGGATTTAAAAGAGAGACAGCCCTATCCTCCGAGTTCCTCGGCGAACTTTGCTATCACCGGGGACGATACGAAGAGTCGCTGGCTTATTTGGAAGAGGCCGAGAGGATTGCGTGCGAGATGGCCCCTGAAGGGGATGTCGCGGTGGAGGTATTCAGGCGGCTCGGCGATGTATATATTGCCCTGAGGAGAATCGACGAAGCGGAAACAGCTCTATCAAAAGCTCATCGCCTCTGCGAAAGGCTTCACGACAAGTATGAGCTCGGTTCTGTTCTCAGGGCCTATGGTTTGATATCAGCCGGTAAGGGAGATATCGAACTGGCAAGATCTTTCTTCAACGAAGCGATCGTGACATTAAAGCTCATCAAGGAATCTTTTGAACTTGCAAAAACATTCATGACGGCATCCGGTATTTACTGCGATTGGTCTGCATTGCCATCCATGCCCGCGAAGGGCAGGGCGCAACTAGCGAGCGAGGCAAAATACCATGCTCTCGAGGCGGTGCATCTGTTCTCTTCGCTGGGACTGATGGAAAAGGCGGTGGAATGCAAGAGCCTGTTCGAAAAAATAAGCAATCGGGTGGTGTTCGGAGAGATCGAGTGCGAATATGTCTGTATCGAATTCCGCGACGAATGGATGCACGGCGGCCGCTTGATAGCGAAGTCTCCCTCGATGCTCGATGTTGTCGATAGAATCGGGCGTGTCGCTCCGAGCGATCTGTCCGTGCTTGTCTCCGGAGAAACCGGTACTGGAAAGGAAATCGTATCCAGGCTTGTTCACGATCTCAGCGGTCGGGCCAAGGGGCCGTTTGTCGCCGTCAACTGCGCCTCGGTTCCTCCGACCGTGTTCGAAAGCGAATTTTTTGGGCATAAAAAAGGTTCATTCACCGGCGCTTACGAGGACAAGATTGGATTCATCGAGCAGGCATCGGGAGGAACGCTCTTCCTTGATGAGATATCCGATCTTTCTCCACAACACCAGGCGAAACTCTTGAGGGTTCTTCAGGAGGAAAAGGTTAGAAGGATCGGTGAAACCAGGGAACGAACGGTGGATATCAGGGTAGTCTCGGCGTCCAACAGGGATATCGGCGGGATGATATCCTCGGGCGAATTGAGAATGGATTTCTTTTATCGTGTCGGCGCCGAACATATTCAACTGGAGCCGTTGAGAAAAAGAAAAGAAGACATAAAAGCGCTGTTTGCATATTACATGGGACGGCATATCGATGAGTTGCGCGTAGAAAAAGGCGTTCTGGAACTTCTGCGCGAATACCACTGGCCTGGAAATGTCCGTGAACTTGTGAATGTCGTGAATGCGATGATCCTGTTGGGAGCGGGGAAAAGACCCGTCATGATCTCCGACCTGCCTCTCAGGATAAGGGATTTTCAAAGCTCGGAGATGATGACCGACGGAAGTGGTGCCGTTGAATTTGAGGGTGCGGCGAAGTCCGGAACGAATCTTATGTGCAAACCCAATTGTGGTGATTTAGAAAAGACGATAAGTATGTGTATCAGGCGTTTCGGCGGTAACAGGTCAGCCGCCGCCCGCGAGCTGGGGATATCGCGAAGCACACTTTACAGGAAAATGAAAGAACTCGAAATCTGATAGAATTTCGAGGCACCTTTACTGCGCGAGCTCTACGAATTCGACGAATTCATCCACGAGCCGCGGTTCAAACTGGGTCCCCGAGCATCTTTGCAGCTCTTTTATCGCCCGCTTCCTGCTGATTCCCTTGTGGTACGGCCGCGTGTTCGTCATGGCGTCATACGCGTCGATTATCGAGAATATCCTGCATTCCAGAGGTATCTGCTCGCCCTTGAGGCCTTCGACGTAGCCGTTGCCGTCCCAGAATTCGTGATGGTGCCGGACGAGATCCGAAATGTGAAAGAGCTCCTTGGAGCGGCATGCCAGGTTGTACCCGATCTGCGCATGCTCCTTCATCTTTTCGAATTCTTCCTCAGTGAGCTTCCTGGGTTTGAACAGTATCTTGTCCGGGATGCCGACCTTTCCCATGTCATGCACCTTGGCCAGAAGGATCAGATTCTTTTTCTGGTCGTCGGTGAGATTTATCCTGTCCGCAATCAGTTCCGCCATTACCGAGAGCCGGTCCGCATGCCCCTGCGACACGAAGTCGCGTTCGGACAGCGCGGAAAGCAATATGTCTATCACCTTGCTTTTCTGGCTGCCGGCATGTATGAGCTTGTACTCGTACATGTTCTCGTCCGCTCTCTGAAAGATATCATAGATGGTTTCCCCGGGCTCGCCCTGTGACGTCGCCACACCGATCGACATGTTCAGTTTGACCGACGGTTCCTCTTTGTTGTATGAGTCGATCGATTTCGAAATTCTGTTTTTCTTCGCCAGGGCCGCCTTGTTGTCGACGCCAGGCAGTATGATGCAGAATTCGTCCCCGCCGATTCTCGCGACGATGTCCACCTGCCTGAAGCTCTCGGCGATGATCCTGGCCGCGGATATAAGAAGGTCGTCGCCCGCCTTGTGCCCGAGCGTGTCATTGACGATTTTCAGCCCGTCTATATCGATGAGAATAATGCTGACGGGAGCGGATCGAACAAGATCCTTGCCCAGGCGCGTCATCTGCTCCGAAAAATAATCCCTGTTGTAAAGGCCCGTGAGGCCGTCGTGAAAACTCTTGTATTCGAAGTGCTCCTTGCTCTCCTGAAGCGCCTTTTCCATTTTTCTGCGTTCGGTGATGTCTTCGATGGCGAGGAGAATCATGTCCGCCGCGCTCGATTCGCCCTTTATCTTTCTCGCGTTAAGTAGCATCGTCCGCCGTCCGATGACGGGAAAAACCTGTTCGACCTCGAAGTCGTCGAACGAGATGTCGGTGCGCAGCGACTCCTCGAGAAGCTTGCGCAGCTCGGGGATGTCCCACTGCCGATTGCCGAGGTCGAAGATGAACCGCCCGTCGGTTTCTTCGGGCTTTACCTTGAATATCCTGTAAAAGGAGTGATTGGCGGAGAGCACTTTAAGATCCGAACCGAGCACGAGCAGCGGTTCGCGGATGGTTTCAACGATGCTGTCGGAAAATTCCCGGGCTTTCCTGATTGCTCGTTCGTCCCGCTTGCGCTCGGTGACGTCGCGAATGTTGCATTGGATCACCTTGCCGTGGTTGATCTGATAGACGTTGCTGACAAATTCCACCTCTACCAGCCGCCCGTCCTTTGTCTCGAGCGGCAGGTCTTCGTACCGCACGTATTCTTTCGTCTGCAGTTCCAGAAAGGCGTTCTTGCATTCCCTGACATTCTTCGTGGGGCCTATCTGCCAGAGTTTTTTTCCGATGAAATCCTCGTGCGGGTAACCCAGCAGATCGATAAGGAACGGGTTGACGTCGTCGATTTTTCCCGTGGCCGCGTCGAGGATCAATATCCCGTCCTTCGCCGTCTCGAACAGCCTGCGATACCGTGCTTCGGAGGCTTCCAGCTCATCCGCCGCATTTCGTGGTTCATTTGTGCGGGTCATGAAAAAAGAGTACGCCCCGGGGGCGGATATTGTCCACCATAAAGTATTCGTGTCGGGGCGCCGTGCGGCACGCCCATAATCCAAATGCACGGCGACACCCCGCGTAAGGGAAATTTCAAGTGGATATGCCGGGGCCGCATAGATATAATCGACACGTCATGAAAAAAGGAATTTCATGAGGAATATTTTAAGGCCATTCTCTTGCCGGGGATTAATGACTCGAAAAATATTCCGGTCTAAGGCCGAAACGATGCTGAAAATAATCGTTATATTACTGCCGGTTCTTGTTTTCGCGGCCTGCGGCGGGAAAACGCCCGATGGTTCCGGGAAGAAATTGACTCAGGCGCAGCGCGACAGCGTGTTATCCGAGACGAACCTTCCCGGAGCGAAGGTGGTCGGAAAAGCGATTGCCGTATCCGATTCCGCGGCGGCACGGTCGGACAGGCTGAATAAGGCGACGCAATAACAGGATGGGAGTGGCCCTGTAACCTTTTTGACGATGGGAGCGGCCCCGCCTGGGTGCCGGTGGCAGGAACCGCAGCCTTCAAGGAACGGCTCATGAGACTATGGTGCATACATCCGTGTTATCTCGATTCGAAGGGGCTCGTCGCGGTCTGGAGGGAAGGCTTGCTCGCCCGCAAGGTTCTTCTCGGCGAAACAAACGGTTACAGGAATCATCCGCAGCTGGTACGTTTCAGGGAACAGGCCGATCCGGCGGGAATGCTGGATGTCTATCTTATGGCGATTTATGACGAAGCCGTGGAACGGGGATATTCATTCGAACGCGAAAAGATCCGTCCCGTAAAATCGAGGCGCAGGATCACGGTCACGGACGGTCAGCTCGAATACGAATTCGAACATTTGAAGAAGAAACTAAGGGAACGCGATCCCGAGCGATACGAAAATCTGAAATGCGTGAAGATTCCACGCCGGCATCCGCTGTTTCGCGTGATAAAAGGTGATGTGGAACCGTGGGAAAAAACGGGACGGCGGTGAAATTTTCTGCGATGAATCAGGCGCGGCATTAGCGGCATTAAGAAATGCATCAGCCGATAAATACGTCTTCCTTGGGGTACCGGTAGAGCGTCTTTTGTTCCCTGGTCAGCAGGGCGAACGCGATGCTCAGGATGCCGACTCGGCCGATGAACATGGTTATTGTGAGAACAAGCTTTCCGACCGCACTCAGGCTCGAAGTAAGGCCCATGGAGAGCCCGGTATTGCCGAGAGCGGAGAAAATTTCGAACAGGATCTGATTATACGGAGCTTTCATCGTCGCGGATATGATGATCGTGTCGACGAAGACAACGAGCATGAAGCACACGGCGACGATGAGGGCGTTGTAGATGCACTGTTCTGACATTTCCCTGCCGAACAAATTGACCTGCCTGCGGCGCAGTTTCGCCCATAGCACGATGAAAAGCAGAGCGAACGTCGTCGTCTTGATTCCGCCGCCGGTGCTTCCCGGTGAGGCTCCGACGAACATCAGAAACATGATCACTGTCAGGCTCGCTGCGCTCATAGCGCCGATGTCGATCGAATTGAATCCGTCAGTCGTGGACGCGGATATCGCCTGGAATACCGACAGCGTCGCGCTTTCGCCACGGCTCATGGATGACGGCCAGTCTTCGCACAGCATGATGGACACTGCGCCGAACACGACGACCACGGCGGTTGTCACGAGAACAAGTTTTGTGTGCACGGCGAGTCTCGGTCTTCGTGAGTGCCGGAGAGAGATGCGACCGAAAGAGCGCAGATCCTTCAGCACAAAAAAGCCTATTCCACCGGCAAGCGAGAGTACGATGATGACAATGTTGACCGTGGCGCTCTGCCGGTAATGCATGAGGCTGTCGGGAAATAGGCTGAATCCTGCGGTGCAAAAAGCGGATATGGAGTGAAACAGGCCGAGATATAGGGATCGGCCGGCTGGATACTCACGCATCCAGAAGAGCGCGAGAATCATTCCACCCGCCAGTTCGAAGATGAGCGAATATGCGACGACTGAAACGAAAAATTTCTTCAATGTATGGAAATTCGAGCCGACGAGTGAATCCCTGGCGACGATGCCGGTTCTGATCGACCCCTTGAGCCCAAGGAAGTACATTATGAGTATGATGATCGTCATGTAACCGATGCCGCCGATCTGAAAGATGCACAGCAGCACGATCTGGCCGAAGAGCGAATAGAAGCTTCCGATGTCTACAACACTGAGCCCCGACGTGCTGAGCCCCGACATGGACACAAAGAGGGCGTCGAGATAGGGTTGCCCACCGTTCTGTACGGTCGAGATCGGCAGGGAGAGCAGAAGAGCGCCCGACAGGGCGATGACGACGTATCCGAGTACAAGAATCTGGTATGGCGAAACGTCTCTTTGAAGCAAAGAGAGCATGCTCATGGCCCGGTCCCGGAGCCTGCCTTTGTGCGCAAGCCGGACGTTCTCGCCGGTTATATCGAAAATATTCGTCATCATGTTTAATAATGATGTCAGGCTTTCCGGGCGGCCACAAATCAATAAAAGGTCAAAATGTCCGGGCAGGGGCGGGGTTTTGCGGCGGTAAAGCGTAATCGGTTATAAATGAACGAAATCAATCCGAAGAATCTCCGGATCGAAGGCGGTATCCGATGCCGGGTTCTGTAATGATTCGAGCGGGCCAGTCAGGGCGTGTCTCCACCTTGCCGCGAATGTTGCTGACGGTCACGCGCAGCAGGTGAAGAACTCCCTCGAGATCTTCCGATTTGTTCCATATCGCCTGGAGGATCTGCTTGTGCGTAACGACCCTGCCGGCGTTCAGCATGAGAAGCTTCAATACATCGAACTCGGTGGGCGTCAGGTCGATCTCTTTTTCGCCGGCCGTGACGCGATGCGCGCCGATGTCCATTGCGAGGTCGCCGGCGTTGAGGATATCGCCCATGTCCGAAGGCACGAAACGCCGCAATACCGCCTTGAGCCTCGCCTGGAGCTCGGCGATATCGAAAGGCTTTACCAGGTAGTCGTCGGCTCCGGCTTCGAGCGCTTCGACCTTGTCCAGGATGTCTTCACGCACCGAAAGTATTATGATCGGCGTCTTCGCCCGCGCGCGAATTTCCTTTATCACGTCCACACCGTCCATGTCCGGAAGCCCGAGATCCAGGATAATGACATCCGGGTGGGCGGACACCGATTTATCGAGGGCGTCTGAGCCGGTCGCCGATTCGAAGACGGCATAACCCCGCGACGAGAGCGAGACTCTGAGAAAGCTCCTGATTCCCTTTTCGTCGTCCACGATCAGAACCCGCGCGCCCTGTTCCCTGGTCATGATCGATTCCCGTCCGGGTCCATCGGCAGGGTCACGGTCATGGTCGCCCCGGCGTCATCGTTGTTTTTGGCCGAGATCTTTCCGCCGTGAGCCTCGACGATGCCCCTGCAGATCGACAGCCCGAGCCCTATTCCCGCAAATCGGCGGGGCCGCTGTGTATGGTAAAATTTTTCGAAGATGTGTTCGAGATCGCACGCCGGAATGCCTATGCCGCCGTCCCTGATTTCAACGGTCGCGGCGCAGTTCGAAAAATTCGCCGTGATATCGATCGGGGATTCGGCGGGGGAGAACTTGAGCGCGTTGTCTATAAGGTTGGCGAACACTTTTATCATGAAAGAAAAATCCACCGATAAATCCGGAAAATCACGGGGGATCGTTATCCGCATCGTCCGCGCGCCGATTGCCTCCTTCAACTGTTCGAGCGATGTGCCGATCACGTCGCGAAGATCGCAGGGTTTTTTCGATATCCGGAGCGCGCCGGCCTCCATCCTCGTTATATCGAGCAGATTGCCGACCAGGTGGTTCAGACGATTTGTTTCCTCGCGGGCCGTTTCCAGTAGTTCTCTTCGTTCCGGGAAAGCGAGCTCATGATTCTGGTCGAGAAGTGTCGTCATCGTTCCAGTGATCGAGGCAAGCGGGGTTCGCATGTCGTGGGAAATCGAACTTAAAAGGGCCGTGTGCAGTTTCTCCGTCTGCCGCAGCAGGTCGATCTGACGGGACTTTTCGGCGAGCCTGGCGCGCTGGACGGCGATGGCGGCCTGGCTCAGGAGCGCGTCGAAAAGATTCGCTTCGTCCCGGCTGAGATTCCCGGCTGTTACCCGAAAGCGGACGCCGAGCACGCCCAGTATCCCCTCGGATGTTTTCAGCGGGGCGAACAGCCAGTGGTGCGCACGTCCGGGACCGGCATCCATCCGTCCTGTTACGCCTGTTTCGAACACCCGCCGCGCCGTCGCCGACTCCTCCGCGGTCATCGGCAAACCCTCGTCGGCGCTGACCGGGGAAAGACCGTCCTCCGCCGGAAGATAGACGGCCGCATCCCCGCCGAGAACGCGGCCGATATTATTTCTGACGGCCGACAGCGCCGCCTCAAGCGTGTCCGACGCGGCAAGATCGCTGCTCAACCGGTACAAGGCCGCGGCCTCCGCTTCCCGCCGACCCGCCTGAATGGTTTTTTCCCTCATCCGCGAGGCAAGCGTGCTGATGACGAGCCCAACGATCAGGAATCCGGCGAAGGTGAAAATATAGTGTATGCTTGCGACATTGAAGGTCAGGTAGGGCGGGACGAGGAAAAAATCGAACGCAAGGACCCCGAGGATCGAGGTCATGATTGCCGGACCCTTTCCCCAGCGCACGGCCGCTATGACGACAACGAGGAGATAGAACATCACAAGGTTGGTAGGCTCGAGATGTTTCCTGATTATCTCTCCGAGAAGCGTCGTGAGAACTATCAACCCCGCGCTCGCCGCGTAGGGCCGGATTGCGCCCGTGTTCAAGCCGGTCTCCCTGCTTTTTTCACTAAACCGATCTGCGATCCACATTCTCCCTCGCCATGTACACGGTCCGCGTCGGGAAGGCGAACCTGATGCCGAGGCGCCCGAACTCCTCCATTATGCGAAGGTTGATACGCTGCTGGATGTCCATGTAGGTGTTGTAATCGGGGCTGAGCACGTAGTAGGCGGCCTCTATCGTCAGAGCGGATTCACCGAATCCGCTGAAGTGGCATCGATCGAACTGCGTGCCCTCGACCTCCCTGACGATCCCTTCGATGATCCCGGGAACCTTCCCGAGCTGTTCGGCGGTAGAATCGAAGGTTACGCCTAGTTTCAGGAACACGCGGCGCCTGTCCATCCTCTTGTAATTTCGCACGCGCGAGTTGGTAAGGTCGGTGTTGGAGAAGATGAGTTCCTCGCCGTTGATGCTTCTGAGCCTCGACGTCTTTATCCCGATTCGCTCGACGCTGCCGGAGAAATCGCCGAGCACGATGAAATCGCCGATCTCGAAGGGCCGGTCGAAAAATATTATGAAGTAGCTGAAAAGATCGCCCAGTATCGTCTGGGCCGCGAGCGCGATCGCGATGCCGCCGATCCCGAGACCCGCTATCAGCGCGGAGACCTGGATTCCGAGGTTGTCGAGAAGTATGATCCCCGCGATCATCCATATGACGAACTTGATGACGAGGAAAATCCCCTTCATCGCCTTCTTCTTCGATTCGTCCTGATCGCCCCGCGTCCAGTAGTCCTCGAACAGGTGCAGGAGAAGGCTCAGCACGAAACGCACGCCGAAAATCGTCAGCATCACCATGCAGAAGATGCCGACGCCCCTGGTCACCTTCGGGCTCAGTGTCAGCTCCTGCAGGCTCAGGTAAAGAACGCCGACGTAAAAGAGCGGGGAGAGTTTCGTGTGGATCGATTGGATGAGAAAGTCGTCCAGCGTCGTGGTCGTTGTTTCCGCCATCTTCTTCAGCCGGCTGATCACGATCGTCGAGAATATCCGGATCACGATCAGCCCGCCGGCGAAGGTGGCGAGACTGACGAGGTAATCCTTCACCGTGTTTCCGAGGTACATCCGCCCGAGTATTTCCTGCAACATGCCCCTTCCTCCGGGATCGATAATATCAATGTTCAATCTCCGCGGTACCAGCCGGGCCGGCCGGGCGCCGGGATGGCCTGCCGCGGCACTTGCGGCTGCCGGCCGGAAGATCAGTCGCTCGCCATTATGAAGAGCGGCTTGGACTCGAAGCTCTCGTAATACGGCCGGAGCCTTTCCGTGTTGTAGTACTGCTGCACGTCGACCACCTTCTTGTAGCTTGTCA
This sequence comes from Candidatus Krumholzibacteriota bacterium, assembly GCA_041309605.1. Lineage (GTDB taxonomy): Bacteria > Krumholzibacteriota > Krumholzibacteriia > Krumholzibacteriales > Krumholzibacteriaceae > JALOPX01. The sequence continues at coordinate 22,306 of JBFYZH010000083.1, read as the reverse complement.
CGATCTCGATGGGCACGTTGTCGTAACGGCCGTTCTTGAGAGCCACGAGCCGTCCCGAGACTCCCTTCAGTACCAGGTTGAGCGCGAGGTTGCCGTAGGCCATGGGCACGATCGAGTCGATCGCGTCGGGATCGCCGCAGCGGACCAGGTATCCGAGTCTCTGGTTGATGACGTTGATGCTTCTGCCCTTGTTGAACTCCGGCGAAATCTTTTTCAGTTGTCTGGAGATATAGTCGCCGTTGCCGCCGAGCTTCTTGTGCCCGTAGGCATCCTGTTCCTGTTCGGAAAAGGTCATGTCGCCGCCCTCGTGTATCGCTCCCTCGGACACCAGCACTACGGAATAGTGGCTGGGATTGGTGCTCCAGTCGGCGACCAGCAGTTCGCACAGCCGCTCGATCCTGAAAGGATATTCGGGGATGACGCAGCGGTTCGCCGCTCCGGCCATGGTCGGAAGCAGCGCGGTGAAGCCGGCGTACCGGCCGAACACCTCGATCACGAGGAACCTTTCGTGCGAACCGGCCGAAGTGCGAAGGCTGTGCGTCATCTGGATCGTCCTTGTGACGCATGTGCTGAACCCTATGCAGTAATCCGTTCCGGGGACGTCGTTGTCCATCGTTTTGGGTATGGCTATCACCTTGACGCCTTCGTGGTGCAGTCTCACTCCGTAGCTCAGCGTGTCGTCACCCCCGATCGGGATGAGATAATCGATGCCGAGGTAATCGAGGTTCTTTAAAACCTCGGGGGTGAGGTCGTTCATTTTCGCGTTATATTTATCCTTCAGATGATCGGGAACGCTCGTGTCCGGGACATGGCTGGGGCGCGTCCTCGAGCTGTGCAGGAAGGTGCCCCCGGTGCGCCCGATCCTGTTCACCAGGCTCTCGGTGAGGATCTCGAAGTTGTTGCCGTTGTCGGCGTCCTTGTCGCGCACTATTTCGACCATCCCCGCCCAGCCCCGGCGGATTCCGACGACCTCGTACCCTTCGCGGATCGCCCTGATCGTGACCCCCCTGATCGCGGGATTAAGACCGGGCACATCTCCGCCACCGGTCAATATCGCGATCCTTCCCTTGTGTGTCTGGACGTTACTCATACTCTATTCTCCATGATCGACGGCCGGGCCTGTTCCCGGCCGAAAATTCCTTTCTCTCCGGCCCTGAATTCATTGCGGTATTATATTCCAAATTTCCGCCGCATCAAGATCATTTCAATAGCGCCGTCCTGTTGGCCGTATCCCTCTCCTCGAGAAGCAGCGCCCTCAGGGCCGGCCAGGCCGCCGGTGCGACCACGCCGCCGCGCAAAGTCAGCGTCCGGTCGATCGTCAGCCAGCCGTCCTTAAAAACGACATCGAGCGAGAAGCTCCCCGCCTCGTTCTCCACCTTTCGCGTTTCCGGCCGGTGGATGATCTTCATGCCGCCCGTATTCAGTCGAAGCCGTATGTGCTGGGTCATCTTTCCAGGCAGCACGGCGGAGGAGGTGCGTTTCTCGTGCGACAGCCTGACGTCTCCGGGAAGGCGGGCGAATATGCCGCCTTCCGGGTCGCCCGCGGCGAACTTCGTTCTCCCCGCGTCGTCCTGTTCCGGCTTTTCGAGGCTGAATCCGAATCCCACGTCGACGCGCGCGCAGTCGAAGACCTCGACGCTGTGATCGGTGACCGTTGCGCCGCCGAGCGCCGAGCCGGCCAGAGCGCCGATATGGGCACGCGCTTCGCCGCCGAGCCCCGACATCGCGACGAAGGGGCTGAAGAGCCCGTCGACCCTGTAGAAGCCCGTCCCTTTCCACGTATCGCCTTCGCCCCGCTCGAGGGTCAGCAGCAGTTCGAACCGGCTCCCCGCTCCGGCCGCGGCCGGATCGGGGCGAAGCTGCGGCGCTTCCCCCGTCCCCGGTCTCCATAGGGTCCTGCCGAAGTTCATCCCCTGCCTGTCGAGAAGCGCGCTTTCAAGCGGATCGTAGAGGGCGTCGAACCTGTCGCCGCTCACGCAGACAAAGACCTCTCCGAAACGCGAGAAACCCGGGATATCGGGCTCAACGCTTCCGAGTTCCGTCGACCTGAAGACCGGCCGCGCGGAAAGGCCCGCCGAACGAAACATCGCCGCGGCGAGGACGGCGCGGTCGAGGGCGTCGCCGTATGCCGTTTCATACACCCGCGCCGACGCGCGGGGCGAAAAGAGATGAAACCGCGAATCGTAATGCACGGGCCTTGTCGATTTGCCGACGAAGGCGGAGATTTTCCGCGCCTTCGACGCGTCGGTCGGCTCGCCGGAGAGTCTCGATGCGAGCGTGTCGGCGAGGGCTCTTTCGAGTACCGCGGCTTCGTCGAACCTTTTTGCGAATAAGTCTCCCGGGGCGTTCCAATCCCTCCAGGTCGACCAGCACGCGCAAGGCGCGTACGAGGACGGATCGGCGGATTGCGGATAACCGAGCCCTCCTGATTTTTCCACGCTCCACCTGTATGTTTTCATGCCGCCGTTCCCGGCGGCGCCGGGAGACTGCGGGTTCGAAGATTCCACCGGCGCCGGGGCTCCGTTTCCGGAATGGAAGGCGAAGGGCAGGCCGCCGGAGGTTTCGACAATGTATTCCACCAGTACGGCCGGTTCGCGGCACGCGAGCACGAAAAATCCGTCCGCGCCGCCCGGCCCTTCCACCGTTTCCTCGATCGTGTATTCGGTCTCCATGATGCACGGAAGCTCGACGCCGTCATGAAGGAGCATCGTTTCGCGCATCGTCGAATAGTCGTCGGCAAGAGCGACCTCGAAGGGGAGGGTCTCTACGACGGCGGTGGGGCTGACGGCCGTCTCGTCCGGCCACCATCTGCCTTCGCGCCATGTCCTCAATTTTATGACGCTGAACGTGGAGTTCGCGGAGTTCCAGGGGATCCTGAGATCGGCGTGCGTATCGATACCGATTTCGGTGCCGATCCATGCTACGCGATGGACCGTGGTTCTAGTGGTTCTTCCGTCTTCACCGTAAAGAACCGTGACGCGCGCGCTTTCGAGAAGCAGTACGGCGTCGTATTTCGAAAGGTCGAAATCTTTTCCGGCGCGGGCCCACAACATGTCCAGGTCATGGCCGGAGGAAACGCCCATCGCCGCGGCGGACGTCGCGCGGGAGCCGCCGGTTCCGTTCGGCGGCACGGGTGCGGAAGCGAGGACGGCGGGCCCCGCCGTCGCTGCAACCGCCGCTGGGCAGAAACCGCCGCAAACGCCGGCGATCAGTGTAAAGACGACGATCGAAATCATCACAGACTGCAGAAGGATCGTATTTTTAAAGTTGTAGAGTTTCATTTCCCGCCTCCCTTCACCGCGCGGAATGTCTGCCTGCTCCAGCTTTTCGCCTCGTCGATCGCCGCCTTGAACCCGGCGTACCCTCCGGGCGGGATCTGCCGTCTCCTGATCTCGGCGCGCTGCGTTATCTTAAGGTCGCGTCCCTCTGAGCTGCTTGCACCGCTGAAATACGCGTAGGTCTCGTCGATCTGCTTCGACGAAGGCGTATCCGCGGCTCCGTATCCTTTCGGCAGCCGGATCTTCTCGACGCCGTCTACGAGCTGCGTGTAGTAAAGAAAGAGATCTGTCTTCCTTTCGTCAGGCCAGGCTTGCGAGGCTGCCCGGAAGAGACGCGCGTTGCCGAGGACCACCTGCATCATCGGGCTCGTAAATTCCAGTCCGCCGTCGACGCTCATCGCGAAGCGGGGAATTCGGTAGTTTATCTCGAGCCACATGTCGGAGCTGAAGTCGTCCGGTTCGTGGTACCTGAAACGAATCCCCTCGACGCGGTTTCCCGCCGGGGCGATCAGCCCGGCAAATGCATTGGCCATTTCATCGAGGCGCGCGGCCGCTACGATCCCGCGAAGGCGGCTGTCCATCGCGCCGGAACCGTCGAACCTGAAACCGCCTTCAAGGGTTCCATCCTCCGCGAGAACGGCGTCGTGCGCGACCTTCAGCGGCGACCGCTCCGGGGGGCTGTACGGGATGCGCGAGAGAGGTTCGCCCTCCGGCGTGCCCACGAGGTAATGCTGCTCCGCTTCGAGAAGCGACCATATATTGTTGTTATACGGCACCCATGTCGGGTCGTACATCTCGATAGTTCCGTCCTTCAGGCGCAGCGCGCAGACGCAGTGGTTGAACTGGTCGGCGGGGACCGCGTCGATGCGGCTTCCAGCCATCGTCATCGCCCCGAAGCTGTTGAGCCCGGCGGCGCGGAGCATCGTTATCAGCATGCCGGCGATATCCTTGCAGACGCCGCTGCGCTGTTCGAAGATCATCGAGCCGGGATGCAGCGTGAACCCTTCGCCCTCGCCCATCGTCTGGCCGCTGTAGCGGATGTTCTGGGCCACCCAGTGAAGGAGGGCCTCCGCCTTGCGCTGTTCCGAAGCGCCCGAAAGTCCGGCATCGGACAGTATTTCCTCGACCTTCGCGCTGATTTCCGGGGTCACGTCGAACTGTCCCCGGTTGACGTCGAAGAACCAGCGGCTCTTCGCCTCCCAGCTTTCCACCGTGGCCATGACGACCTTCGGCGCGAAGTCGCTCTGGTCGGGCTGGAAGCGTTCATGGACCGCCGCGGGAAGATTGAATCCCCACCATGAGTATTCGTTGGCTTCTGCGGTGTACGAGGTGCTCGAGTAGAGCGGGCCGTTGTATATCTCTGAATGAAGGCGCTTGTCGGGGGGAAGGCTCAGCACGTACCTCTTCTCGATCACGGGAGCCTCGTCGGAGAAGATCACTATGTCGAAATATTCCCCCGGCATCGGCGGGATGTATTTCTCGTCGCCGGGAGTCGCCACCGTCGTCTTGGGGTCGCCGGTGCCGGGAGCCTGCGCTACCGCCGCCCGGTCGCCCGGGACATGAGACGGATCGCCGCCCGGGACCGCATCGGCGATGCCGCCGCCGGCCGCCGAAACGCCGCCCCCGGTCGAAAGAAGGGCGTATGTGAATCCCTTGCGGAATATCGTCACCTCGATGCCGTCGCCCGGATAAAGGCGCGGAAGCTGGAGGGTCTTGACGCGATCGCTCCAGTATATCGCTGCCTGAGGGGCGGGCAGGTCGTGAACGAGCGAAATATCGACCGCGATCTTCTTCCCGTCCCGGATGATGTTCACTTCCCTGATCTCGACGTGGCTGCTTTGAGGATCGTAGTTCCACCTGAGAACCGATAGATCGCGGCATCCTTCCGGCCCGAGCGCCTTGTATATCGTGTACCTGTCGACATAGGTGACACCGGTCGGTTTGACGTGATTTTTCGCGCAGTCGTATACGATCACATGGCCGGCGCCGCCATGATCGGCCGCCGTGCCGGCGTCATTTACACGCGAGAAGACGTCCGGAGCGGGGTGTTCCCCCGGCGGCAGCGATTTTTCCGGAGGCGGGCCGGCGGGCAGGGCGCGGACGATGGAACTGAAGCATGACAGCGCAAGCATCGCCGAGCCAAGAAGGAGAACGATCCCCAGCGGGAACAGTGTTCTTCGGGGCGCGGCGTGAAACCGCCCGGTGAAAGTTCCGGAAATGAAATTGTATGGCAATTCAATCTCCCGTCTGAAAGGACCGCTATCGCGGTCCCTTCCCGATAACGTTGAAAGAACGGGAACGGCCGTCCCGTAAAATGAAAAACGATCCTCCGCCACTTTATAGAAAATATCCATGCAGGTCAAGATGTCAGGGCGGAGGCCTTTCTTTGCCGGGCGGCCTGTAATATCCGCCTGCGGAGGAAAACAGGGGCGGTTAGAAAACTCGGAATCCGCAGGTAATCTGCAGGTATTAAAGGTGTTATGCGCTGCCAGCAATATTCGGGATTGAACCGGATTTCAGTATGTGATATAATGGCGCCCTCGACTGAAGAAAATGGAATCGACGACAAGGCATCTTCCGGTATTCCCTGTTCCAGGAGACGCAAGGAAAGGAGGCGGGAAGGCAGGGTTATTTCGTGGCGGTCGGGCGCCATCTCCGGCAGTTTCGCAGCCGGAGATCGCACCGGTTGGTATCGTGAAGATCGCCGCATACAACAGGGTTCGACAGGGGGGGGAAAGAAACAACAGTTTGCCAGCTATACCGAAAGTTCAAGGGGGACTTATTATGAAGAGATTTGCTATTTTGTCCGTGCTGATCATGTTGCTGGTGTGCTCCGTACCGGCCATGGCTCAGGAGAAGACCGACAATTTCTACGTAACCGTCGGCGCCGCCGTTGTACTCGAAGGCGGGGGCACCGGCTACAACGATGGGGAATGGTATGTTTATCCCAGCATGTGGATCAATCAGTGGTTTTACGATCATCCGCTCGATTTTACGCGCGGGAAGATCGTCCACATCGAATTCGACTGGACGGCGTATGATCCGGGCTGCACATCCGACATCACCGTGGCTCTGAACTGGTCGACCCCGGAATATTCGTACATTCCAGGTGCCGGCACCGTGCCGCCTCTTCCGGGAGTCGATGAAGCACTCTATATAGTAAGGGTTCCATTCGTCGATGAATGCGGAGTCTTTCCGGGTGTTGAGCATGTCGAGTTCGATTATGTTATATACGATTATAACCCCGAATGGGTATCGATCGACATCATGGGCTGCAACTTTATCATTACAAACGGTGTCATAGTCCACGAGTGCGCTGTGGACAACGATGACACCAGCTGGGGAGCGATCAAGGCGCTCAGCGAGTAGATGTAATGTACGGGGGCGATGAGTAACCCCGCCCTTTTCATTGATTTAAGGTCCCGGGTCCGGAAGGATCCGGGACCTTTTTATGTAATGGTCCTTCGTCCGTCAATCCATCCGCGAACGGCGAAAATTCGGCATAAATTTATAAGGGACTTGACCGTTTGGAAATCGCGGGATATAATTAACCGTGTAGTTAAACCATATGGTTTAACCGTAAGGCTAAAACGGCAAGTGGTTGACAGGTGGTTGATATGGGACCTGTAATCGAAAAAGAGACCGGACATGGCGCGACCGGGGACAGGATTCTCGACGCGGCGCGTGTCGTTTTCCTGGAAAAAGGAAAAGCGGGCGCCCGCATGCACGGGATAGCTGCGCAGGCGGGGATCAACAAGGCGCTTCTGCACTATTATTTTCGTTCGAAGGAGGATCTTTACAGGGAGGTCCTCACTAAGGAACTTACCGTCTTTTTTCGCGGATTGATCGAATCGATCCGGCCTTCCGGGGACATCGAAGCGTTGGTCCGCGATTTCATCGATAACTACATTGACCGGCTCTCGCGCAATCCACAGGTCGTGAGGTTTCTGACATGGGAGGTCGGAAGCGGCGGTCCGGTCGCAAGGAATGTCATCGGTGGAATCGTTCACGGAGGCGAAGGAGTTCCCATATATCGGGCATTCAGTAATACGGTCGGTGATGCGGCGCGCAGCGGCAGGATAAGACCGGTCGATCCGCAGCACCTGCTCTTCAGCCTGATCGGAATGTGCATCTATGTCTTTCTCGCGGCGCCGATATTGTCGGGCGTCTTCCCCGGAGTCGACACGTCGGACAAGACTTTTCTCGAAAAACGAAAAAGGGAGATATTCGATCTTGTATGGTACGGAATCAGAGCCGAAAAGGGTGGTAACGATGGCTAGGAAGATAATCTGTTTGTCGATAATTACGATCCTCTCATGCCCGACTGCTCTTTCGGCGGACAGGCTTTCGCTGAGCGAGTGTCTCGAAATCGCGTCGCGCGGGAATTTGTCGCTGCTCCAGCAGCAGGAACGGCTCGAGGCGGCCCGGGCCGACATCGACGTGCAGAGCTCGGCCGGGTGGCCGAGGCTTTTCCTTTCGTCGAGCGCCCGTTACGTTTCGGAGACCGCGAGGCTTGAAATGCCTTTTCTTCCGCCGGCCTTCCGGGGCATCGATGTTGGGGCGAAGGACCAGTACGATATATACGCCGGCCTGAGCGCGCCCATATTTACGGGATTGCGCACCAGGTATCTTGTCCTGTCGGCCGAGGAACGCCTGCGGCGGACCGCGGAAGAGGGAAGACAGCTTCAGAATGCGGTCGACCTGCGCGTGCATCAGCTCTATTACGCGCTCGAAGGGAACCTCTTCGGGCAGGCCGTTCTCACGGCGAGCATGCGGAGGATCGAAAACCATCTCGATCGATCGAGGAAACTGCTCGATCAGGGACAGGCCACGGCCTTCGACACGCTCGATATCTCCACGCGTCGCCTCGAGATCTCGACGCAGCTCGGGCGGATGCGCCACCTTTACCGCGAGACCGCATCGAAGCTCGCCGCTCTTCTCGATATGGAGGCGGTGGATTCGATCGAGACCGCGGCCCCCGGAGAACTTCCCCTCGATATCGCGGACCTTGAGGAATACGAGGCCATCGCCCGTGAACACCGGCCGGAACTGGCCGTCAGCAGGTCTCTTGTCAGGGAAAGCGAATACAGGAAGAAGATTCTCCATTCATCGTACTATCCGCAGGTCAGTCTTGCCGCGTCATATCACCACGCCAGACCCGGAGTGAATTTTTTCTCCGGGGAATGGATGGATTACTATTCCGTCGGCGTCGAACTCCAGTGGGAGCTGTGGAATCACGGGCGAAGAAGGAGCGAGTCGAGAATGCTCGATCACGCCATCCGGATATCGGACATGGAACAGAAAAAGACGTGGCGGGAGATCCGCCGGGAGATGGCGGAGGCGTATGAAAACCTGGTCGATTCGATGGAACAGACGGTCCTGAGGCGAAGGCTCGTCGAAATGGAAATGGAGCGTTACCGTATCGTGTCGGAAAGGTACGGCCAGGGGATGGCGACATCGGTGGAACTCGGCGACGCCGAGGAATCGCTGACCGCGGCGCAGCTGGACCTGAAAAGCAGCGAGGTGGAATTCATGGTAAACATGACCGTGATGACATATGCGGCCGGCGTATCGGCCCGGCGGTAGGGGAAAATCCACGAAAAACATTCCGAGGAGGTCTAAGATGAGATTTCTGAAAGGGGGGGCGGCGTTCCTGCTGATCGCGGCCGCGTTCGGCTCATGTTCGGGCGGGGACGGAGAGGGTATTTATACGAGCATAGTGGAGGGAACGAGCGTCCAGGTCCCGGCGTTGACGGGGGGCAAGATACTCGGCCTTTACGCCGATACCGGGGAGGCGGTCGAGGCGGGGCAGGTCCTTGCGCTTATTGATACCACCGACCTCTCCTTCCAGCGCATGCAGCTCGAAGCCGCCGCCGACGAAATCGGCGTGCAGGAGGAGATCGCCCTTACCGCGCGGGGCAGGGCCTCCAGCGAGCTCGAGTATGTCCGCCAGAACCATGAACGCCTTTCAAATCTTCTCGAGGGCAGCGCCGTGACGCGGCAGGCGGTCGACGACGCGGAAAACAGGCTCCGTAACGCCGAGGCCGCCTTCACGACCGCCCGCCAGCAGGTGAGGACGACCCAGGCGAAGAGGCGCCAGCTCTCGGCCCAGCTCGCTTCGGTGAACAAGCAGATGAGCGACGCGGTCATCACGGCGCCGGCCGGAGGCATCGTCACGAACAAATATTACGAGCCAGGAGAGGCTGTTCCCAGAATGAGCCCGGTGTTCGAGGTCATCGATACGAGGGAAGTCTGGGGAAAGATCTACGTGGGCGAGGAAAAACTGCCCTCGATAAAGGTCGGCGGCGACGTGCGGATAAATGTGGACGGCATGGCCGGCCCGATGACCGGAAGGATAAGCTGGATAAGCCCGAAGGCGGAGTTCACGCCGAAACAGGTGATGACCCCGGAGAGCAGGACATCCCTGGTCTACGCGGTGAAGATCACGATCGCCAACCCTGATGGAACGCTCAAGCACGGCATGCCCGTGGAGGTGGAGCTTTGATCCGGGATGCCCAAAGAAGTGGAGCTTTGATCCGGGACGCCGGAGAAAAGGTCGCCGAAATGGACGCGATAAGGCTGGAGAACGTAAGTAAAAGTTACGGGAGCGTCGACGCGGTTAAGGGTGTGAGCCTCAGGGTCGCCGCGGGGGAGATATTCGGCCTTATCGGACCCGACGGAGCCGGAAAGACCACGCTGATGCGCGCGATGTGCACGCTGCTCGGGCCGGACGGGGGAAGGATACTGATGCGCGGGGCCGATATTGCGGAGCACATAAGCGAGGTCCGCTCGAGGATCGGTTACATGCCGCAGAAATTTTCCCTTTACCCCGACCTTTCGGTCGAACAGAACCTGCGTTTCTTCGCGGACCTTTTCGGCGTGCCGGCCGGAGAAAGAACGCGCCACATGGAAGAGCTGTACTTGTTTTCGCGGATGGAGCGTTTTAAAAAACGAAAGGCTTCCGCGCTGTCAGGCGGTATGAAACAGAAACTCGCCCTGTCATGCGCGCTGATTCACAGACCCGAAATCCTGATCCTCGACGAACCGACATTCGGCGTTGACCCGGTGTCGCGGTCCGAGTTCTGGGCGTTGCTGCGGTCGATACGGGCGGGGGGAACGACGGTCGTCGTTTCGACGGCCTACATGGACGAAGCGGACATGTGCGACAGGGTGGCCCTGTTGTTCGCGGGGGAGATCATCGCGCAAGGCACTCTCGAAGAGCTGAAAAGGGGTTACCAGCGCCCTCTGTACCGGATCACGGGGCGCGATGTCTACGCGCTGAGGAATTTTTTTGCAGGGAAGACCGGAACTCCGGGGACGGCGGGCGAAATCCAGCTCTTCGGGGATTCCATCCACGCGAGTTTCGAGACCGATCCGGCGCCGGAGCGATGGGATGCCTGGCGCAGGGAGGCCGGAGACGACCGGATGGCGTGGGAAAGACAGAAGCCTGGGATAGAGGACGTTTTCCTGGGGCTCATAGGGAACGGACGGGGCGGGAATGGATGAGACGAAGGATATCGCTGCGGCCGAGGACGGAGCCGGAACCGGGATACGCGCGGATGCGCCCGTCGATCTGGCCGTGCGCACAAGGGGACTTACCCGGCGGTTCGGATCGTTTGTCGCCGTGGACGATGTGAGCCTCGACGTCGGGCGGGGGGAGATCTTCGGATTTCTGGGCGCGAACGGCGCCGGCAAGACTACGATGATACGGATGCTGTGCGGTCTTCTGATGCCTTCGGGAGGTCAGGCCACCGTCGCCGGATTCGACGTCTACCGGCGGAGCGAGCAGATAAAGCGCAATATCGGGTACATGAGCCAGCGGTTCTCCCTTTACGAGGACCTCACCATAGAGGAAAACATAGAGTTCTACGGGGGGATATACGGGCTCGGGATGGATCAGATACGAAACCGCAGGGATGAGCTCCTGGAAATACTCGGGCTTCAGGCGCAGGCGCGAAAGCTCACACGCGAACTCCCGCTCGGGTTCAAGCAGCGCCTCGCTCTCGGCACGGCCCTGCTTCACGATCCGAAGATCGTATTTCTCGACGAACCCACATCCGGGGTCGATCCGAGGGTCAGGCGCGCTTTCTGGGACGTCATACACGAGGAGTCGAAAAGGGGAAAGACCGTGTTCGTATCGACCCATTTCATGGAGGAGGCCGAATACTGCCACCGCGTCTCGATCATGCGCGACGGGAGGGTGATAGCGCTCGGCAGCCCGGGAGCGCTCAAGAGGGAATACGGCAGATCGACGATACAGGAAGTGTTCATCGAAGTCGCATCGGGCGAAGGCGCGGCGCGCGGCGGCGCGGATCCGGCAGGAGCGGCGCCCGCATCCGGCACCGCGGGCGGCGCTCCGGCGTTGGGAACCCCGGGTGGCGGGCGACGGCCGGGAGGAGGCGTATCGTGAGCGCTTCGATGAAACGCACGGTCTCGCTCGCCCGCAAGGAACTTCTCCATATCGTGAAGGATCCGAGGACCCTTCTCATAGTCTTCATCATGCCGCTGGTGCAGCTTGTGATGTTCGGGTACGCTTTCGACCTGGAAATTCACCTTATCCCGGCCGGCGTCGTCGATCGCGACAATTCTACGGCGTCTCGCAGCCTTATCGAATCTTTCCGTGGAAGCGATCTCTTCAGGCTCTCGGACCTGGGCGACACTTCCACGGATATCGAAACCTCCTTCCGGTCGAGGAAGGCGCGCGCGGTGATCATAGTCCCCGCCGGGTTCGAAAAGGATCTCTTGCGCGGTCCCGGAGCAGACGTCCAGGTCATAATAGACGCCTCCGATCCCAACAGCGCCCAGCTGATGAAGAACTACTGCGGCCAGGCGATAGCCGGATTCAACGCGTCCCGCGGCCCCGGCGCCGCGATGCCGTTCGACGTGCGCACGAGTATCCTCTACAACCCGGACCTCGAAAGCGCGTTTTTCTTCGTGCCCGGGATCGTCGCGATGATCATGGTGATGATATGCGCCCTTCTGACGAGCATCACGGTCGCCAGGGAGAAGGAGACGGGAACGATGGAACAGCTTCTCGTTTCGCCGGTGCGGCCGAGGGAGATAATAGCGGGAAAGGTCCTTCCTTACGTTTTCCTCGCCTTTCTCGACGGATCTTTCATACTCGTGGTGGGGATGGTCCTGTTCGACGTTCCATTCAACGGAAGTCTTCTTCTGATGGTGGGACTTTCGACGCTCTATATAATCACGGCGCTCAGCCTGGGGTTGATGATATCCACCGTGGCGCGCACGCAGCAGGTGGCCATCATGATGGCCCTGACGATAACGATGCTCCCGACGATCATGCTGTCGGGGCTGGTATTCCCGATAGAATCGATGCCGAAAGTCCTGCAGTACGCGACCTATATCGTGCCGGCGAGGTATTTCCTCCAGATCATCAGGGGAATACTCCTCAAGGGAAGCGCCCTGGTCCACCTCTGGCAGCCGGCCCTGAGCCTGCTTGTCATGACGTCAATCCTGCTTGCGGTGTCGGTCAGGCGGTTCGGCATGAAACTGGAGAGATGAGATGAGACGCGTTTTTTTCATGATAAGAAAGGAATTCAGGCAGATATTCAGGGATCCGCCGATGGTCGCCATCATCTTCCTAGTGCCGGTGGTACAGATGCTGATCCTCTCCTTTGCCATAACCACCGAGATAAAACACGTGAAACTGGCCGTGGCGGATCTGGATAACAGCGCCGTCACGCGCGGCATAACGAGGGCCTTCGCCAACACCGACCGCTTCGACATGAATATCGTCACGGACGATCCCGCCGCCATAAAGGAAAGCATGCGAAGCTGGGACGCGCAGGTGGGCATCGTCGTACTTCCCGGTTTCGGGCGCGACATGACGCGCGGGCTTGCCCCCCAGATCGATATCGTGATGGACGGGGTCGACGGGAACGCAGCCAGCGTGGCCATGGGGTACGCCGCGGGGATACTGCAGGATTACGGCAGGGAGAACTCGTTCCCTGCCCCGCGGATCGCCGTACAGGAACCCGGGTCAGCCGACGCAGCGCGGATCGCCGGAAGCGCCGTCTTCCCCGTAACGATGCAGGAGAGGATGTGGTACAACCCCGACCTCGATTCGAAGAACTACATGGTGCCCGGCATAGTCGTCGTTCTGCTCACGATCCTGCCCATGATGCTCTCGGGGATGAGCCTTGTGAAGGAAAAGGAGATCGGCACGCTCGAACAGCTCCAGGTGACGCCGCTCGGCAGGCGCGAACTGCTGATGGGCAAGCTGACCCCGTTTCTAATCCTTTCGTTCGTCGAACTGGCCATCGTGACCACCGTGGCCGTGCTCGCGTTCGGAATCACGATGAACGGAAGCTACGCGGACCTCGCCCTGTCGGCTCTTCTTTATCTCGCGACAACGATAGGTCTCGGGATATTCATCTCCACGATCACCGGCACCCAGCAGCAGGCGATGTTCGTCGCCTGGTTCTTCATGATGTTCATGATACTGATGAGCGGGTTCTTCATCCCCATCGAGAACATGCCGCCGGTCCTTCAGAAGATAACCCACCTCAACCCGATGCGGTATTTCGTCGCCGTCGTACGGGACCTCTTCCAGAAAGGAACGCCCCTTTCCATGCTTTGGAAGGACCTGCTCCCCATGACGCTGTTCGGTGTCGCGATATTTTCCTTCGGGGTCCTCAAGTTCCGCAAACGACTCAGCTGACCTCGTCGCCGGCTGCTTACAGGTTCCGCAGGCGTCCAGGCCGGCGGGAGTGGGAGCCGCGAATTCGGCCTCCGGCTTTGTGCCGGACGGCATGGACGGCGGGGAGACAGGTTGTGGATATTTCTTTTTACGGGTATCTCGGGTTGACACTCCCCGGCACCTCGGGTATACTCCCGTGATATTTCAAAACGCCCTCCCGCGATTGCGGGAGGCGTGGTTTGTTTCCGGAGGATACAGCCTTTTCCGGCCGGAAGGTCCTACCTCGAGGAGTGGCTTTGAAAGAGATCGTAAAGAAGATCATGGAGTCCGAGAAGGAAATCCGCGCCAGGATCGACGACGCGCACGCCGAGTCCCAGAAGATAGTGCGCGAGGCGGAGTCCAAAAGCCGGGAGATCGTCGAACAGGGCCGCCAGAAGGCGGTTATTGAGGGCCAGGAAATCATTGATCGGATGAGGCGCGAAGCCGAAAACGAAAGAAAGATCCGGCTTTCAGAGGTCGGCGTAAGCCCCGATGAAGCGATGAAAAAACGCGGCGCGGAAATCGACCGTGCCGTGGCGATGATAAAGGACCTCGTCACCGGCAAAAACAGGATATGAAACGGCGGTTGCCGGCTTGACGTTTCACCGTGGAACGCCTGTTTCACGATCGCCCGCGACAGGCCGCCGGCCAGGTTTCTGAAATGATTTTTACGGCAATAAGCAAGTATTCGCTGGTCAACGCCAAGGTCAGATCGCGTCTCAGCGCACTCCTCAGCCCAGCGCAGATCGAAAAACTGGCCGAAGCGCGCGATCTCGCCGAGTTCTACGCCGCGCTTGACGGGACCGTGTACCAGCAGATTCTATCGAGGCCGGAGGTTTCCTTCGATCCGCGTGTGGGGGAAAAACTGCTGATGGAGCAGGAGGCGGGCTGGCATTCGGAGCTCCTCAAGGATCTTCGCGGCGCGGAAAAAGACCTCGTTTCGCATTTCCTGGAAAAATACGAGATAGAAAACCTCAAGGTGGCGCTGAGGATTCGCGAGGGGAAACGCGGCACCGAAGAGATGAAATACATAATCCGAAAGGATCTTCCGCATTCCCTCGCATACCAGGCGATAGCGGAGGCGGCCACCATGGACGATGCCGTATCCTACCTGCGCGGTTCGCCCTTTCTAAAGGCCGTCGAGGCGGTTTATGACGAATACAGGGAGAAAAAAACGCTGTTCCCCATAGAGATCAATCTCGAGATAGATTATTACGACAGGCTCAGGTCCAAGATCGACAGGCTTTCAAAAAGGGACAGGGATATGGCGAGAAGGCTGGTGGGTCTTGAGATAGACCAGTTGAATATCGGATGGCTCGTTCGCCTGAAGTTCTATTACGACGTGCCGGCCGGCGATCTGATGGATTATAACATACCGGGCGGATACCGGATGAAGCAGGACAAGCTGCGCAAGGCGTTCATGGCCGACTCTATAAGGGAAGCGCTTTCGATGGCCCTGGGGAAATCCTTCAAAAACGCTTCGGATATGCTGGTGGGCAGCGAGCAGAAGATCAGCAAGCTCTATCTGCTTGAGATAATATTGTGGAACCACCTTATTACGGAAGCCAGGAAGACCCTCGCGGGATTTCCCTTTACGATAGGAACGATTTTATCCTACCTGATATTGAAACGTACCGAGATTAGGAACCTTATTACCATTATGAACGGAAAGATTTACAAGATGGACCGGGGTGAGATCGAGAGCCACCTGAGAATATCGTTCTGAGGGTTCGTTTATGTTTACGCCCGAGCGTATGCACCAGATCAACGTGATGGTCTTCGAGAGCGAAATCGAGAAGGTCACCAGGGAGATCGTACGCCTTGGCATCCTGCACCTCGTTCGCCTCGACGACAGCCAGCCGTGGGTGGAACAACTCGGCGAGTTCGACGTGGGGAAACTCAGCGAAAAGATATTCCGCCTCGATCAGAGAGTCGCGAACCTGATGAAGGATCTGGAGATACGAGAACTGCCTCTCGAGGAACGCGACGGCAGGCTGCTCGAGATGTCGGTCGGCGACCTCGACGGGATGGAAAGGAATGTGACGGCTCTAGAGTCGCAGGTCCAGGACCTTGTCCGCCGCAGAAAGGAACTCGAGGTCCATCTCGAAAGGATGCAGGGAATCTTCAACGAGGTGTCGCCGCTCGCGCAGGTAGGCCTTGAGGGGTTCAGGACTCCCTATACATTCCTGGAGGTGCATTACGGCCAGGTCCGTTTCGAGAACCTTCAGTACATAAACGAAAAAACGGCACAGCTTGCCGCCGTGGTGCTGCCCCTCGTCGAAAGAGGGGGGATGCAGATCATCCTCCTGATCGGGCTCAAGACCGACCGGCTGAAGATAAAGCGGATATTGCGGGAGGCGGCCTTCGATGAAATCGATATGCCCGCCGGAGAGGAAAAGGACGGCGGCTCTTCCATTGTTATCGGCGGGCTCGAGGAGAAGATACGGGGAATAAGGGAAAAGGTTGATTCCATCAAGGCGGACATCAGGGAGATAAGGAAGGACAACTCGGCGGCGGTCACCGATTACCACAGGTCGCTCAGGGTGGCCGAGCTTCTGATCAGGGTGAAGAGTTATCTCAGGAAGACGAAAAAGACGTACATCTTTTCGGGATGGGTTCCAAGCGACAGGAAGCGGCTGGTCGAAAACGAGATCATGCGCGCCGCGCGCGGGAGGGCTTTCATAGAGATCGTAAGCCCGGAGAAGATAACCGATGTCAGGGACGGGAAATTGAAGGTCCCGGTAATGCTGAAGCATCCCTCGTTCTTCAGGCCGTTCGCGATGCTGGTTTCCAATTACGGCCTTCCCGAGTATTCGGTCATCGATCCGACATTCTTCGTCGCGATAAGCTTCCTTCTGATGTTCGGCATGATGTTCGGCGACGTCGGGCACGGCATGATACTCGCTTCCATCGGCTGGCTTCTCGGGTTCAGAAAAGGGGGCGAAAAGCGAGACGGCGGCACGGTAACCGTCGGCAAACTGGCCTTCTGGTGCGGCCTTTCCTCCATCCTGTTCGGGTTTCTCTACGGGAGTGTCTTCGGGCTCGAGAACCTGATCGAGGGTCTATGGATGAAACCGATGCACAACGTACTCTACTTTTTCAAGGTGGCCATCTATTTCGGCGTCGTTTTCATATCGCTCGGGATACTGCTCAACGTGATAAACGCCCTGAGGACGAGAAACTTCAAGGCGACCTTTTTCGATCAATCCGGCCTGGTGAGCGCAATAATTTACTGGTGCGGAATAGGCGCGGTATCGATATTTCTGTCCAACAAACCGGTTCCGGTAGTGCTGATCGCCCTGGGTATCGGATTTCCGGTGCTTCTTCTCTTCCTGCGCGAGCCTCTCGCCGCATTATTCGCCGGGCGCAGGGTGAGATTCGAAAGAGGGCTCATGACCTACCTGATGGAGACCATGATCGAGGTGATGGAGATCATCACGGGATACCTCGGAAACACGGTCTCCTTTATCCGTGTGGCGGCATTCGCGCTGGCCCACGTGGGTCTCTTCATCGCTGTCTTCAGCCTTGTTGACATGGTGAAGGATAAAAGCGCCGGATACCTCTACTCGGCTTTAATACTGATCGTCGGAAACGCGGTCATCATCGCGCTCGAGGGCATGGTGGTGACGATACAGGCCATCCGTCTGGAGTACTACGAATTCTTCGGCAAGTTCTTCATGGGTGGCGGGGTGGCTTACAAACCGATCGGTCTCGGCGCTGGGCCGGACCGCAAGGAAGGAAAGGAGACCATGTAAATGTCACAGCAGGAGGAACGCAGGATCAGGATGAAAAGGTGGATCACCCGGTCGGCCGCGGCGGTTTTTTCATTGGTCGTCATCGTTTTGCTTTTGACGCTGGCAAGCACGGCTGTGCGCGTCAACAGCCAGGCGCATGATCCGGCCCTGGCGGCGGCGGGCGGGCCGGATCCGAACCAGGCGAAAATAATGATGTGGGGATTCGCCGCGGCGGCTTTCTCCACCGCGATCGGGAGCGTTGGAGCAGGGATAGCGGTGGCGTACGTAGGGTCTGCGGCCCTCGGAGCGATCGGCGAAAAACCGGAACTCGCGGCAAGAGCCCTCATTTTTGTCGGCCTTGCCGAAGGGATCGCGATTTACGGCCTGATCATCTCGATCATGATTTTGACGAAGATATAGGTTCCGTGTGGGAACCCCGGCCCCGGACCGGGGACGCGACGGGTGAAAGGACCGGCGGATGAAGTTTTACGTGATCGCCGATGAGAACACGGTGACCGGTTTCAGGCTTGTCGGGCTTGACGGCGAGGTTGTCGAGACCGCCGACGAGGCGCGCGAAGCCCTTACGAAAGCCTTCGAATCGGAAGAAACGGGTATTATTCTGATCACGGAGAGGGTGGCCTCATCTATCCGGGCGGAGATGGAGGCTTTCGTCTTCGGGTACTCCTTTCCGCTGATAATCGAGATTCCCGACCGGCAAGGCGTGCTCGCGGACAGGGTCTCGATCAGGCAGCTCGTCAACTCGGCCGTGGGAGTGAAGGTTTAGCGGAACGGTGAGGGGGTGACGCCGCCCCTCCCGGGACGGCGGGTTCGAAGCGCGGAAGGCGGCGGTTACGGGCGGGAGTCGTAAAAGGGAGTGGAAGTATTGGTCAACAACGAATCAGTCGACAAGATAGTCGGCCAGATCCAGGAGGACGGCGAGAAGGAAAGGCGCTCGATCCTGGAGAAGGCCGGTCAGACGGCTTCCGAAATCACTGGCAGGGCCGAAAATAACAGGGACGAGATCGCCGCCAGGATAATAAAGGAGGCGCAGGATAAAGGCGACCTTGCAAGACGGCGTCTTCTGTCGAGCGTCAAGATAGAGGTCAAGCGGGCAAGGTTGAAGTCGCGCGAGGAGATAGTTTCCAGGATAAACGCGAGGGTCGGCGCCGTCCTGGGAGAAGCCAGAAAGGACGCCGATTATCCGTCGATTCTGACGGATCTTGTCGTCGAGGCCGTCCGAAAGCTCCGGGGGGACTCCTTTTTCGTGCATGTCGACCGCCGCGACATCGGAACGCTCAGGGAAAAGGTTTTCCCCGAGGTGAAAAGGAGGATGGCCGCCGAGTCAAGGCAGGTCGCCGTCCTCGAGGCCGTGGAACTGGAGAAAGATTCGTTCGGCGGAGCGAGGGTCGGAGTGCCCGACGGAAAGGTCATTTTCGACAATACATTCGAGGCGCGCCTGTACAGAATGCGCGACGAAGCGAGAAATATCATTTTCAGGGTTGTATTCGAACCGGAAGGAAGAGAGGGCTCGGGTAGTGCTTGAGATTATCGGTAAAGTCGACAAGATCGTCGGCCCGGTCGTTCATGCGAGGGAAATAGACCAGGCGAAGATGCTGGACCTCGTCGAGGTGGGCGATTTCCATCTGGTTGGTGAGATTGTAAAGCTGAACGGCGACCGGGCGGTGATACAGGTCTACGAGGACACGACCGGCCTTGCCCCCGGCGCGAATATTTACAGCGCAGGCGTGCCGCTCTCGGTCGAACTCGGCCCCGGACTGATCGGCACGATCTATGACGGCATCCAGAGACCGCTCGAGGTCATTCGCGACACATCCGACCAGTACATTCAGAAGGGAATTCACGTTCCTTCCCTCGACAAGACGAAGAAATGGCATTATCTGCCGGTCCTGAAGGCCGGAACCGGGGTCACCGGCGGCGAGGTCGTCGGAAAGGTGAAGGAAACGGAATTGATAGAACACCGGATCCTCGTTCCTCCCGGGGTGTCGGGAACGGTCTCCTGGACTGCGGGGGAAGGGGAATATACGGTCGAGGATATTGTGGCCAGGGTGGACGGCGGATCGGGCGCCGTAATTGAAGTGAAGCTCAGCCAGCGCTGGCCGGTGCGGAAGGGACGCCCGACTGCGGGAAGGAAACCGCTGACCATCCCCCTGATAACGGGACAGAGGGTGATCGATACCCTTTTCCCGGTGGCCAAGGGGGGCACGGTTGTCGTACCCGGAGGCTTCGGGACGGGCAAAACGATGATCCAGCACGCTCTGTCGAAATGGAGCGACGCCGACATCATCGTTTACATCGGTTGCGGCGAGCGAGGGAACGAGATGACCGACGTGCTGATCGAATTCCCGAAACTCGTCGATCCGAGAACGAAGAGGCCGATCATGGAGCGGACGATCATGATCGCCAACACGTCGAACATGCCGGTTGCGGCGCGCGAGGCGTCGATCTACACCGGGATAACGATCGCCGAGTACTACCGCGACCAGGGTTACCACGTCGCGATCATGGCCGATTCGACGTCGAGATGGGCCGAGGCGCTCAGGGAGCTCTCCGGCCGCATGGAGGAGATGCCCGCCGACGAAGGGTATCCCGCCTACCTTCCGACGAGGCTGGCCGAGTTCTACGAGAGGGCCGGCATGTTCACGACGCTCGGCGGCGCCGACGGATCGATCAGCATCGTGGGCTCGGTCTCCCCGCCCGGCGGCGATTTCTCGGAGCCCGTGACGCAGCATACGAAAAGGTTCGTTCGCTGCACGTGGGCGCTCGACCGCCAGCTCGCCAATGCCAGGCACTATCCGGCGATTTCGTGGATCGAAAGTTACAGCGAATATGTGCAGGAGATAAGCGGCTGGTGGCAGGAAAACTCCGGCGGCGAATGGATGGACCTCAGGCACAGGATCATGGACCTGCTCCAGCAGGAGACAAAGCTCCAGCAGGTGGTCAAGCTGGTCGGCCCGGACGTTCTTCCGGACACGCAGAGGATCGTCCTCGAGACGTGCACGATGTTCAAGAACGCCTTCCTGCAGCAGAACAGTTACGACAAGATAGACATGTACTGCACGCCTGAAAAGCAGGTCAGGATGCTGCAGATCATACTCGAATTCTACGACCTGAGCCTCGAGAACATAAAGAAGGGCGCCAACATTCACCAGATCAAGAAACTCGAAGTGACCTCGGATATCATGAGGATGAAATTCACGGTGTCCAACGACGAGGTGGAAAAGATAGACGCAATCCGCGACAAACTGGAAAACGCGATGCGGCGCATCGGGGAGATGTTCGATTAACAGAACGGTGAGGAAATGACGGATAAGAAAGTGACCGAAGGAAGAGAGTATATCGGCATCAACCAGGTGTCCGGTCCGCTTGTGGCCGTGAGAGGCATTCACAACGTCGGTTATAACGAACTCGCCGAAGTGATCGACCCGACCGGCCATGTGAGGCTCGGGATGATCCTCGAAAGCAGCGAAGGGGCGGCGGTCATCCAGGTTTTCGAGGGCACATCGGGACTTTCGATCCCCGATACGAAGGTGCGATTCAGGGGCGAACCGCTGACCTTCGGCGCGGGCGAGGAGATTCTCGGCAGGGTCTTCAACGGGCTCGGCGAACCGATTGACGGAGGTCCTCCTCCCAGGGCCGAAGTTGTAATGGACGTGAACGGGCTCCCGATCAATCCGACGGCGAGGGAATATCCCAAGAAGTTCATCCAGACCGGGATTTCGGCGATCGACGGGATGAACACCCTGGTGCGCGGCCAGAAACTGCCGATTTTTTCCGGAACCGGCCTGCCTCACAACAGGATTGTCGCCCAGATAACCCGCCAGGCGAAGATCATCGGGGAGGAAACGTCGTTCGCCGTCGTATTCGCCGCGATGGGGATCAAGCACGACGTCTCCCGGTATTTCATAGAGAACTTCGAGGAGTCGGGGGTGCTCGAGAAGGTAGTGCTGTTCCTCAATCTCGCCGACGATCCGTCGGTGGAAAGGCTCGTCACGCCGAGAACCGCTCTCACAGCGGCGGAATATCTCGCCTTCAACATGAACATGCACGTGCTCGTGATCCTCACCGACATGACCAACTACTGCGAATCGCTCAGGGAAATCTCGACCATCAGGGAGGAAATCCCAAGCAGGAAGGGGTATCCCGGCTACCTTTACAGCGATCTTTCGATGATTTACGAACGCGCCGGCATGGTCACCGGCATCGAGGGATCGATCACGCAGATGCCGATCCTCACGATGCCCAACGACGACATTTCGCATCCCGTCCCGGATCTCTCCGGCTATATCACGGAGGGACAGATCGTGCTCGAACGCGATCTCGACCAGAGAAATATATACCCTCCCATCGCCGGGCTGCCTTCCCTCTCGCGATTGATGAAGGACGGCATAGGGGCGGGCATGACGCGCGAGGACCACGCGCATGTCGCGAGCCAGCTCTTTGCCGCTTATTCCCACGTCAAAGACGTCAGGGCGCTGGCGGCGGTCATCGGGGAGGAGGAACTAACCCCGCTCGACAAGATCTACATGGAATTCGGCGAGAAGTTCGAGCGCGAATTTCTCAGCCAGGGTGAATAC
>JBFYZH010000082.1:0-9268 GCA_041309605.1 Candidatus Krumholzibacteriota bacterium | reverse complement strand
GCTGATCGAGGAAGCGGCGGCCATGCGCGTTGCCGGAGAAGGGGACTTCGCCGGCGGTGTCATTCCCGAAAGAACCGCTTCGGACGGAGTCCTCCCGGATATGGAGACGGCGTTCGGTATTCTTTTCGAAAAACTTGGGGAAGCCCGGGAGGGTCAGCTCGAGATGGCCCGGACGGTTCTTCAGGCCCTCGCGGACCGGAGGATCGCCCTCGTGGAAGCGGGAACGGGAACGGGAAAATCGCTGGGATACCTCGTCCCATGCGCTCTTCATTCGATGAGAACGGGCGAGAGGATCATGATCTCGACCCACACGAGAAACCTCCAGGATCAGCTTCTGACCGGGGAAATGCTTAATCTCGGGATCGTCCCGGGGATAAATATAGGTATCGAGAGACTACTGGGACGGGAGAATTACATATGCGCGAAAAAAGCCGTCTCGAGCGTAATAAAAATCTCCGCAGAGGACCCGGCGGCGGCCCTGTCGCTCGGCCTTGCCGTTTCGCTCGCCCCGGGCGGGCTGGCCGGCTGCATTCCCCGGCGGCAGGAACTCGAAAAACGGCAGGGACTGTCGGCGCCGCCGCGTTGCCGGATGAACGGATGCGATCTCGCGGATGCCTGCCCGCTGATCAACGCAAGAAAGAGGGCCAGGGCGGCCGGGATCGTTTTCGTCAATCATGCCCTGATACTGACCGATTACATGCAGGGAAACTCGATCCTCGGGCCCTACGAGGGCATCGTTTTCGACGAGGCTCATCACCTGGAGGACTGCGTAATGGAGAACCTTTCGATAAAGGTCTCCTCGGCGGATATCGACCGGCTTTCCGAACAGGTGTCGCCGGTCTCCTTATCCGACGACAGGTGGAAATATCTCGCGCTGGAACTCGGGGCTGCGGGAAAGTCGCGGCAACCGTCCGGCCAGGTTGAGAGATTATCTCAAAGCTTCAAGGCGCTGACCGGTTCGTTCAGCGACTTTTTCGAATCGGTGACAGGCCTTCTGAATCCGCTGGGGGAACTTCGAGGGGTCAGAACCCGCTATCATGACGGTGGCGAGACCTTCGCAGATGCCAGGGATCATATAATTGAAATAAAATATAATATCAATGAGTTAAGGAGATTACTTAAATCAATACTTGATGCCGTGGCGGGGCAGCAGGTCCAGATGCTGGCACAGGACTTGTCGTTCATAGAAGAGGAGGCTGGAATCCTCTCGGAGGCTATCGATTATCTTACCGGCGGCTGTGACGAAGAAAGCGTCTTCTGGATCGAATGGTCGGCTTCCGGATCGGCCGTATCGATCTGCGGTTCTCCACTTCAGGTCGACCGGCGGTTTGCCGATTTCCTCGAATCGAGTTGCGAATCGGCGATCTTCACATCGGCTACTCTCGCCGAGAAAGGATCGTTCGATTTTATAAAGGAGAATCTCGGCATACGCCTGCTTCCGGGGGAGCCTCTGGAACTTGTGTCCGGCTCTCCGTTCAGCTATGAGGATAACTGTCTGATACTGCTTCAGACCGGGCTCGGTGATCCCAACGACGTTGGGTTCGCCGATAAGGCGGGGGAGATCGTATGCGCTCTCGCGTCCGAAACAGCGTGCAGGATCATGGTTCTTCTGACTTCGTACAGGATGTGCAGGTCGATGGCCGGGTTCCTTGCCGGAAAACCGATCCGCGGCCCCCTTCTGGTCCAGGACGGGACGGAGAGCCGCGAAGCGCTGGCGGCACGTTTCAGGGAGTCGGAATGTGCCATACTGCTCGGGGTGGCCAGCTTCTGGGAGGGAGTCGATTTTCCCGGCGACCAGCTGGAGATGCTGGTGATCCCCAAACTCCCCTTCCCCGTGCCTACCGAACCGGTGATCGAGGCCCGCTCGGACCGGCTTCGGCGTCTCGGCGAAAATCCATTCACAAGGCTCCACCTGCCGACGGCAGTCCTGAGACTGCGCCAGGGGATCGGAAGGCTGATCAGGCGCAGCAGCGACCGTGGAGTTGTCGTAATACTCGATTCGCGTCTGACAACCCGGCCGTACGGGTCGATCATCCTTTCCACTCTGCCCGTTCCCGTCTCGCAAACCGTTTCCGTCGGCGAGACCGTTTCCCGGGCGGCAACCTGGCTTGGCCGAAAAAGGACACCGGGAGGGCCGGCGGTGTGAAAAAATGAACGCAGAATCGTTATTCACCGCTTTGGGGTTGCCGGAAAGGGAAAAAAGCGATACCCTTGGAATATTCACGGGGATCGCCCCTGAGGCGGAAACCCGCCGAGAATGGATTTGCAATATTATTTGTTTATAGATGGTTGCGTAATGTATTGAAACTGAATTCGGAGGTGATCGGAAAGATGAGTCCCGAGATTGTCAGGGCGCCGAGAGGAAATAAGATAAGTTGCAGGGGGTGGTTCCAGGAAGCCGCGATGAGGATGCTTATGAACAACCTCGATCCCGAGAATGCCGAGAATCCGCAGGAACTCGTGGTCTACGGCGGCCGCGGGAAGGCGGCGAGAAACTGGAACTGCTACCACGCCATCGTGGATACGCTCAGGAGGCTGGGCAACGACGAAACGCTTCTGGTGCAATCGGGAAAACCGGTCGCTGTTTTTCCCACGCACGAGGGCGCGCCCAGGGTCCTGATAGCCAATTCGCTTCTTGTGCCTAAGTGGGCGACCTGGGAGCATTTCTGGGAGCTCGAGTCGAAGGATCTGATGATGTACGGTCAGATGACGGCCGGCTCGTGGATGTATATCGGTACGCAGGGGATCCTGCAGGGGACTTACGAGACCTTCTCCGAATGCGCGAACATCCATTTCGGAGGTAGTCTTGCCGGACGTTTCGTCTTGTCGGGAGGGCTCGGGGGGATGAGCGGGGCTCAGCCGCTGGCGGTCACGATGAACGGAGGGGTCTGTCTTATAGTGGAGGTCGACGCCGAAAGGATAAAAAGAAGGATAGACACGCGCTACTGCGACCTCATGGAAACCGATCTCGACAGGGCGCTTGTGAAGGTGCAGGAAGCGGTCAGGGCGAAAAGATCCCTTTCGATAGGCCTTGTCGGCAACTGCGCCGACGTTTTCCCGGAGCTTGTGCGCAGAGGGATCGTTCCCGACGCGGTTACCGACCAGACATCGGCCCACGATCCCCTCAACGGTTATGTGCCGCGAGGGTATACGCCGGCCGAAGCGGCCGACCTCAGGAGGAATAATCCCGACCGGTACGTCAGGGAAGCGATCGAGTCGATAGTGCTTCACGCGCGGGCGATGATAGACTTCCAGGACAGCGGATCGGTGGTGTTCGATTACGGCAACAATATAAGAGGGATGGCCCAGAAGGGCGGCCTGGAAAACGCCTTCGCCTTCCCCGGTTTCGTACCCGCTTTCATAAGGCCGATGTTCTGTGTCGGCAGGGGGCCGTTCCGGTGGATCGCCCTGTCCGGGAAGAAGGAAGACATATACAGGACCGACGACCTGGTCCTCGAACTCTTCCCCGAAAACGAGTCCCTCTCAAGGTGGATAAAAATGGCCAGGGAAAAGTTGGCTTTCCAGGGCCTGCCCGCGAGAATATGCTGGCTTTCCTACGGCGAGAGGGAGAAGTTCGGACTGGCCATGCACGACCTTGTCGCGGGAGGGCAGATAAGCGCCCCGATCGTAATAGGCCGCGATCATCTCGACAGCGGTTCGGTTGCCTCACCTTACCGCGAGACCGAAGGTATGAAGGACGGCAGCGACGCGGTGGCGGACTGGCCGATACTCAACGCCCTGCTGAATACGGCCAGCGGGGCCGCCTGGGTGAGCGTACATCACGGAGGTGGCGTGGGGATGGGGCTTTCGATCCATGCGGGGATAGCCGTGGTTGCCGATGGAACGGCGGAAGGCCGTGTAAAACTAGCACGTTGTCTCAATAATGACCCTGGCACAGGAGTTGCAAGACACGCAGACGCGGGCTATGAACTGGCCATCAGAAAAGCAAAAGATGCAGGGCTGGATATCCCGATGCTTGAAAAATAATATCCTGCACCGGCGGGTGTTAAAGAGCGTTGCGGAGCCGCGATTCCGTTTTGCAACGGTAAGTATATGCAATTTGCCTGGATAGACCGGGCTGAAAAATTCAGAATTCAAGGGGTGGCGCTTGCCTGAGACCATTGACCTGTTGCTGCTTGGCGCCGGACAACTAATAACCTGCAGGGGGCCTGGAAAGGGACCGCGGCGCGGCGGGAGTCTGTCCGATCCAGGGTGTATCACCGATGGCGCGATCGCTGTCACAAAAGGCAGGATTTCAGCCATCGGATCCCGCGACGAGGTGATAAGCAGGACGCGTGGCGCAGGCGCGGCGAAGACGATCGACGCGGGCGGAAGGGTCGTGATGCCCGGTTGGGTCGATCCGCACACGCATGCTGTTTTTGCCGGTTACAGGGCGGACGAATACGAGGCCCGGATAAGGGGGGACAGTTATCTCGATATCGAGAAGCGTGGCGGAGGCATTAAACGCTCCGTCCGCGAGGTCGGGGAAATCACCGAGGAGAAGCTCTTCGAGGTCAGCCGCAGGCGGCTCGCCAAAATGCTCGAGCAGGGTGTCACCGCGATAGAGATCAAAAGCGGTTACGGCCTCGATCTCGATTCAGAGATGAAGATGCTCCGCGTGATAGCGCGTCTCGGGCGTGAAACCCCTCTCGATGTGGTCGCGACCTTCATGGGAGCCCACCAGGTGCCGCCCGGATTCGCCGGAACCGACGCGTACGTCGATCTGATCGTGAACTCGATGATCCCGGCGGTGGCCAAAAGCGGGCTTGCCCGTTTCATAGACGTTTTCTGCGAGAAGGGTGTCTTCGACGCGGCGCAGACAAGGAGGATCCTTGAGGCCGGAAAGAAACACGGATTCGGTCTCAAGATGCATTCCGACGAGATATTCTCGATAGGAGGCACGGGGCTTGCCGTGGAATTGGGAGCGATTTCGGTGGATCACCTGACAAGGATAACACCGGAGGATATCGCAAGGCTCGCGGGGAGCGGAACCGTGGGGGTACTTCTCCCGTCGACCTCTTTCGGCCTTGCTTCCAATCATTTCGCCCCCGCAAGGGACCTGGTCGACGCGGGAGCGGCCATTGCCATCTCGACCGATTTCAACCCGGGAAGCGCGCCGTCGAGTTCGATGCCCCTTGCCGTGTCGATAGCCTGTTCGCAGATGGGCCTGGTTCCGGCGGAGGCGATAAACGCGGCGACCTATAACGCGGCATGCGCCATCGGAATGGAATCTGAAATAGGTTCTTTAGAAATCGGCAAGAAGGCCGATATTGTAGTTTATGATATCGAGGATTACAGGGAGATCCCTTCGAGGGCGGGGTTGAATCACGCCGTACTCGTTCTGAAGGAAGGGCGGGTTGCGTGGGAAGTGGCTGATTTCAGGGCGAGAAGTGAGGTCGGGCTTTGAGCAAGGCGAGTCAGCTTAGGCAGAAGGCGCAGGTCTTTCTCCAGAAAGGGAAGACCGACAAAGCGATCGAGGAGTATAAGAAACTCCTGACGATCGAGGCGCGCAATCCGAACCTGTACAACGAACTCGGGGATATCTACCTGAGGTCCAACGACCGCGTGCAGGCCGTTTCCGCCTTCGAAAAGGCATCCCTCAACTATGAAAAGGTGGCCCTCTACAACAACGCGGTCGCCGTATGCAAAAAAATCCTTCGCATCGTGCCCAACCGCCTCGATACGATATACAAGCTCGGCGAGATCAAGGCCAAACAGAAGATCCTCGGCGAGGCCGAGAGCTATTTTTCCCAGTATTTCGACGCCGTCGTCACCGATTCGGAAGGTAATGCGGAAGGGGTGCAGGGCAAGGTGGAGACGATCCTCCTGCTTGTTCCTGATTGCGAGGGGATATGGTCGAAAGCGTCGGATGTGTTCAACCACATCGGGATAAAATCGAGAGCCGCGGAGATACTCGCGCGCCTGATCACAAGAAACGCCATCAGCGGCGACCCGCAGAGGCTGAATTTTTACCGCAGCAGGCTTGACCTTCTCAAGCAGGCTCTGAAACGCGAAGAACTCGAAAAGGTCGAAAAGATTATCACCGGCCACGACGGAACCGATGCCCAGGGCGTCTCGAAGACGGCCGGAACGCATGAAACTCCGGTATCGGCCGGTGTGCCGGGGGCCGTAGTCCCGGCAGCGGGCGCCTCCGGAAAGAAAACGGCGCCGCCGGCCGCCGCGGGCGGCCCTTCGTCCGGGACAAAAGTGGTGAGCGGCGAAGGCATTTCGCTCACTGACTACGCTTCCGACATGTCGGGGGAAGGCACGCCTGCCGACCGGCGGATGCATGCCGGGGAAATCCAGGACGGGAAATCCGCGGTGGACGGCGTTGACGTGGAAACGTCATCGGGCGTCGGCGCCCGGGAGGACGTCCTCGCATCGGAAAGCGGCGGCGGGGATGTCGAAGCCACGGAGTGCGGGGTTTCCCCTTCCGAGGACCTGTCCGACCTTCTCGACGAGGAGGACGCGCAGATCGAAAACGAATCCTCGATAAAGAATCTCGCCGAAGAGATAACGAGCGACGTCGAGGAAGACGATTTCAGGAGCCACTACGACCTGGGCATGGCATACATAGAAATGGGTCTTTTCGCGGATGCGGTCAAGGAACTCCAGATATCGGCCCGTTCCGAACAACTCCAGCTGCAGAGCCTCGAGATGGTGGGCCACTGTTTCATTTCGATGAGCAATCCGCGCCTGGCGGTAAAGCAGCTCGAGAGGGGTCTTGAGATTTCACAGATATCCGGCGGGGACAGCATGGGAATACATTACAATCTCGGGCTCGCCTACGAGGCTCTCGACGATATGGACAAGGCAAGAGAGCATTACGAGGAAGTCTACATCGTGGACGTGACCTTCCGCGACATCTCTGACAAGATGAAGAAATTCAGTACTGTTTCCTGAAACGGAAGCGGGGACGATGGAATCCGGAAGACCAGCCGACCTCCACATGCATTCCTTCTACAGCGACGGGAACCTTTCCCCCGGCGAACTTGTGCTGAGAGCCTCCGAAGCGGGGCTTGGCGCCATGTCGATCACCGATCACGACACGATCGACGGACAGCGCGAGGCGTTCGATGCGGGGCGTGAATCGGGCATCGAGGTCATTTCCGGCATCGAGTTCAGCGTCGAGGAAGAGGGGATAGAGATTCATATCCTGGGATACCTGTTCGACACGGAGAATCCGGCTATGGTCGAAGCCTCGGCGATGCTGGAAAAGGCAAGGGTCGACAGGGCGGGGAAAATCGTCGAAAAAATCGGGGAGTCGGGTATTTCCATCGGCATCGGGGAGGTCCTGGACTTCGCCGGCAGGGGAACGGTGGGAAGGCTGCACGTGGCGCGCCTTCTCCTGGATGGCGGGTACGTATCGGATATCCAGGAGGCTTTCAACAGATTTATCGGGCAGGGGTGCCCTGCTTACGTTGCCAAGAAAATACTCCCGATGGCCGAGGTTATCTCGATCATAAGGGAAGCGGGGGGAGTGGCGGTGTGGGCCCATCCCGGAAAGAATATCGGAAAAAAGGAAATTCTGGGCAGGATGATCGCGGCCGGTATCGGGGGCCTGGAGGCCTGGCATCCGAACCATACGCCGGCGATGACGGCAGGGATCCTGTCGCAGGCGTTGCGCCACGGTCTAGTCTCCACGGGAGGGTCCGATTACCATTTTCCCGAGGCGATGAAAGCGCAGATCGGCCGGTTTTACACTCCGCCGGAGTCGTTTGAGCGACTGAAGGCGCGCTCCGGCCGACATTTGACTTGACCCTGCCGCCCCGCTCCTCTTAAAGTCCCCCTGATCGATGTGCCGGAAGATCCTGAATTGACCTCGCGCGCATGAGTAAGTATGAAGGTTTTCGCATATTCTTTTTTCGCTCTCCTTGCGGCCCTCGCGTCGTCGTCGTCAGCCATGCCGGGAGGGTTTACCGAAGAGGGATCGGTTCTTGCCGATTCACTTGCCTTTCCGGGTGAAGTGTTTGTTATAACATCAGACCAACTGAAGGATTACACCATCAATGGCGTGGAGGACATCCTCGACCTGCTGCCGGGTGTGACATACTGGAGAAGGGGGCCGGCAGGTTCACCGGCCGGTTTTTCAGTGGACGGCCGCAGCTGGAAGGGGATCACCTTTCTTGTCAACGGACATCCCTTTACCGACCCGTACAGCGATCTGCCGCTTCTGCGCTTCGCCACGTTGTCGCGTTTGAAACAGGTCGAGGTCGTCTACAGCGGATCCCTTTCTCTAGCGCCGTATGGTTCTTCCGGATGTGTAGTTAACCTTGTCATGGAGGAGGGGGGGCGCGAGGGCCCGATGGCCGAAGCCGGTTTCACCAACGGCAGGGGGAACAGGCGTTCGAGGCGGATATGGTTCTCCACCCCGCGTTCATCCGTGGACGTCACGGCGGCCTACGACGAATACCTGCAGGACGCGTCCGAATCGGTGGTCTCCGAGCCCGATTATCTTGTAGGACAGTACGACACGAGATCCTTCATGACCGATCTGAGGCTCCTTCCCTATTCCGCCGGGGAACTCTTTCTTCACCTCCACAGGTTCGAGGATACTTACAGGGGGACCATGAACAGCCCGTTGCTGCCGGGGTATTCATTCTCAGGCGAGGATGTGAGGTACAGCGGATTCGACGCCCGGCTGAGATATCGCAAGGGAGGTCTCACCCTTTCCGCCGGCCAGATGCTGGTCGAGATGAAAAGAAACTCCGTCACGACTTCGGGTCTATCCATCGATGGCGGGGCGGGATGGAGATTGCAGGTGGGGGGGCTTGAGTTCGTTTCCTTCGCGGATGCGCGGCGCTCCCTTTTCGAAAACAGGATATCGGGCGAATATTTCAATCCGTGTATCGACGAGGCGCGCGGAGGGGTCACAACGGCATGGGGAAAAGCCGGAGGGCTTCGCTGGCGCTTCGGGATATTCGCCGGGCTTCACAGCGAGGCCGATGCGTGGGCGGGAGCTGAAGCGGGGGTTTCCAGGGGCCGTGAAAGCGGTTTCTACCAGCGCCTGATAGTGGCAAGAAGGCCGAGGATCCCCTCGGCCGAAGAACTAACTCAACCCGATATCGAGACCATGGTGGACGGGGCGCCGTTTCGCAGCGCCGGCAGCGGTTCCCTCGATACGGAGTGCTCCGACGAAGCGTCCCTGGGAGCCGGGCTGGCGGGCCGCCTCGCAATCGATCTTTTTGCCAGGAGGGAAAGGCGGATGGTCGTGCTTGTCGGCGATTCGCCCGCCGTCCGCGTATCCGGTGGAGAGGGTGATGTATTC
>JBFYZH010000081.1:0-13344 GCA_041309605.1 Candidatus Krumholzibacteriota bacterium | reverse complement strand
TTCATCCGCCTTTTTCATGCGTGGAAGTATCGGCCGGGCGGTCCGCTTTTTCAACTGGAAAATAGGAGCACACTGCTGTATAAGGGACTGATGATGGAGAGCGGCACATTCAGAACGAAATTGATCCTGCCGGGCGCGGTTATAGCGCTGGCGATTTTTCTGAGGTTCTACAGGCTGGGATACCAGTCACTGTGGATTGACGAGATCCTTACGATCGGATCCTACAGCCCGCCTCCGGCCGGTATTACATACTGGAAAAAACTGTTATGGGACGTGCACGGTCCGCTTTATTCCCTGTTCATGCACTTCTGGAGCCGGGCGGGGGATTCCGCGGCCTGGCTCAGGGCTCCGGGGGCGACGGCCGGAGTTCTTTCGGTGATATTTTTTCACAGGTGGCTGCGCATGATCACCGACTCGTCGACCGCCCTTACCGGGGCGTTTATTTTCGCGATCAGCCCGTTGAATGTCTATTATTCGCAGGAACTGAGATTCTATTCCTTTCTTACGCTTTTTGTGATCCTTTCCCTGTCGGCTTATCAGCGATTTCTCGATTGCCCCGATAAAAAGAGGGCCGTATTTCTCGGCCTGACCCTGGGTGTCGCCGCACTTTCGCATTTCATGGCCCTCTTTCTCGCCGCGGGCCTTGCGGTTCATCTGGCCGTTTCGGGGAGGATGGGGGGCAGATGGCTGCGCCCCGGAATACTTGCCGCAGCGATAGCCATCCTTATAGTTTCGCCGTGGATATACAGGGAGATCTATTTCCTGCGCGGGATCGAGGTCGTCGAAATTACGGCCATTCCGGACGAGGCAAAGCTCAGGGGGGGATCGACCTTGACCAAGTGGTCTTTTCCTTACATCCTTTACGCTTTTTCCACGGGGTATTCCTTCGGTCCCGGGCTGAGAACTCTGCATGAGACTTTTTCGGGCATGGATCTGATCCGGCATCACGCCGCGCCGATCCTCACGGTATGCGTTCTTTTCGGGACCCTGTTGATCCTCGGTCTGGTAAAGGCCCGGCGAAGAAAGCTGCTCTCCCTCTTTCTTTGCGTTTCCGCGGTCATCATCGGGCTCGTTATGCTTGCCGCCTTTTTCAATATCAAGGTTTTCAACATCCGTTATCTGATCTGCTTTTTCCCCGTATTTATAGCGACAATAGCGATGGGAGTGCCGAAGGCAGGTTACGCGAGAATAACGTTTATTTCTGCGATCTTTTTTGTAATGGTGATCGCGGACTGGAATTACCACATGGTCCCCGGATACGCGAGGGATGACATCAGGGGAGCTGCGCGGATCATCGAAAGCGAGGAACAATCCGGCGAGACAATACTATCGCCGGGTGGCGCCCAGGTGCTGCTGCATTATTACGCGGGAAAAAACAGGATTGAGACATATTCTCCAAAATTCCTCGGAAAAATCGAAGCTCTTGAGAGGCTTTCGGAAGGGATACCCGACTGTGGGGCTATATGGTATGTGGGAAGCAGACAATGGGATATGGATCCGGAAGGTATTTTCCCCGCGCTGCTTGCCTCGAAAGCGGATTCTGTCATGTCGTGGGAACTTCCCGGAGTCAGGCTCTCAAGGTACATCTATCGAAAGGCCTGCGGGAAGATCCTGGAAGACCCGCTCACGCAATCCGGCACATCGCCTAACATGAAATAACCCAGGAAGATAATAGTCGTCATTTCAACGAGCCTCCCGTTGACACCTTGACGATCCCGGGTATACTTAAATATGCAGGGGTTCAATTTACGGGGAGGCCCGTAGTGATAGGAGTCCCGAAAGCATGGAATAATACGTTACCGCGGCGCATAAGTGTCGCGGTATGTTCTTTTTAGCCGGTCCTGAAGGCTGGCAGGCCCGGTACGAAAAGTCCGGTCAGATCGGAAGTGGAAATGAAGAGTCTGGCGATAGCCCTTGCGGCATTAGTCGTTTTTTCCGATCTTGGATGTTCGTGCGTATCCAGGATTGAAAGGGAAAATTTCGTTGACAGCAGTTTCAGGGATGAATATACGAAACTGAATCCGGAAAGCCCTTTCTGTCAGAACATCCGCAACGGGGAGATAACAAGAGGAATGAACGGGCAGGAGGTGATCGCTTCCTGGGGATTGCCGAACGTGTATCTCGTGTCGGCAATGAAAGCCGAAGAATACTGGATCTATTACATCCGGAACGAGGCTTCAAGCTCG
The DNA here is from genome assembly GCA_041309605.1 of Candidatus Krumholzibacteriota bacterium. Taxonomy (GTDB): domain Bacteria; phylum Krumholzibacteriota; class Krumholzibacteriia; order Krumholzibacteriales; family Krumholzibacteriaceae; genus JALOPX01. Next base: position 11,158 of record JBFYZH010000081.1, on the reverse strand, counting down.
ATACTTGTCTATACCCTGATCTTCGCCGGCGACAACATGCTCAGCGACTGGGACATCGATATGAAGAGATTCATCGACAACAGTTTTGTCTTCAGCCCTGAATCCCTGCGGGAAATGGGAACCGTGGAAAAGACCACGAACAAGCGCTGAACCCGGGAATCCATATCGGCGGGGATCGAATCGGACCAAAGATTGATTTTGTCGGCGCCCTTCTGACCGCCGGGCGCGGTACTGTGCGTCCTTTTTCAAATTGACTTCACCCACGACCTTCTCTATTCTCAATTCCGATATCATTTAACGGTTGCATGCGGGATAGCCGCATCTGCTGAAAGGCGATCGTTTTGTCCGAAAATACGGATGATACGGTTATTATAAAGAAGATACAGGAAGAGATTCCCGTCATTCCAATAAATGACGGCGTCGTTTTTCCATATATGCTCGTTCCCCTGATGCTCAAGGACTCGAACCTGATCAGGTTGATAGACGAATCTCTCGCGGGAAACAAGATAGTCGGAGTATTCACCCAGAAGGACAGCGACACGGACATGCCGGGCCCCGAAGACCTCTATCACGTGGGGTGCGCCATGGTGATACAGAAGATGGCGCGTTTCCCGGACGGGCACATGAGGATCATCGGGCAAGGCCTGTCACGGATCAAGATAAGCTTCTTCACCGACGATATGCCGCTGATGAGGGCCAGGATAAAGATTCTGACCGAACCCGTGCTGGATAAGGATCTTGGCAAGGCGATGATCCGGAACGTCACAAGCGCTTTCGCGCGTCTGGTCGAGTCGTCGGAAAGCTACCCGGAAGATCTTCTCAATGTCATTCCCGGGATCAAGGAGGCGGGAAGACTAGCCGACCTGCTGGCGGCGAACATAAACATGGACATTCCTAAAAAGCAGCAGGCGCTGGAGATTGTCGATCCGATCGAAAGACTCGGATTCGTTTACGAGAATATAAACAACGAGATCGAGATAGCCGCAATCGGGGAAAAGATTCGAAAAGACGTTCATCGCGAAATGGACCGGGAACAACGGGAGTATTATCTCCGTCAGCAGATAAGATCGATACAGAAGGAACTCGGCGACGTCGACAGTCCCGTCGAGCTCGACGAACTCAAGGACCGTATGGACGGCAAGGTCATGCCCGAGTACGCCAGGGAAGCGGCAATAAGGGAATTCAACCGCATTTCCAGGATGGGTGGAAATTCTTCGGAATACAACGTGGCAAGGACGTATCTCGACTGGCTGCTGGATCTTCCATGGGAGGACAGAACCCCGGACGATATCGAGATGCGAAATGCCAAAAAGACGCTGGACGGCGATCATTACGATCTTGCTCCGGTGAAGGAAAGGCTTCTCGAGTATCTTGCTGTAAGAAAATTGAAGAAGGGCGTCAAAGGGTCGATCATATGTCTGACCGGACCACCCGGCGTCGGCAAGACCTCGCTCGGAAGAAGCATTGCGGTCGCCATGGGACGTTCTTTCGTTCGCGTTTCGCTCGGCGGCGTCAGGGACGAGGCGGAGATAAGGGGGCACCGGCGAACGTACATCGGCGCGATGCCGGGGAGGATCATCCAGGGCATCAGGACGGCGGGAAGCGGAAATCCCGTCTTTATGCTTGACGAAATAGACAAGCTGGGTAACGATTTCAGAGGCGATCCTTCTTCGGCGCTTCTCGAGGTGCTCGATCCTGCGCAGAACAACTCTTTTGTGGATCATTATATAAATATACCGTTCGATCTTTCGCAGGTGATGTTCATCGCCACTGCCAATGTGAAGGAAACCATTCCCGCCCCCCTGCTCGACCGGATGGAAGTCATCGAGATCCCCGGATACATCACTGGTGAAAAAATGGAGATCGCGCGAAAATTTTTGGTGCCGAGGCAGATGGAGGAGAACGGCATCGGGGCCGGGCGGCTCGAAATAACGAATGAGGCTGTGAGGGAGATAGTCGAGAGATACACAAGGGAAGCGGGCGTGAGGGAACTTGAGAGGAAGATCGCTTCCATAGCGAGGAAGGTTGCCAGGAAGATCGTCGAGGGAAAAAGGGGGCCTTACCGGGTCACGCCGAGAAATCTGAAGAATTACCTCGGCCTGAAGGACTTTCCCGGTCAGGACATGCTGCCGCGGTCGGAGATAGGTGTCGCTACGGGTATGGCGAAAACCACCGCGGGCGGCGTGATACTTTTCATCGAGGCTCTCGGGATGAAGGGATCGGGGCAGGTCAAGCTCACGGGGCAGCTCGGCGATGTGATGAAGGAATCAGCCGAAGCGGCGATGAGCTTTGTCAGGTCACATTACGGCGGCGGACCTGTCGACGAGAAATTCTTTGATAATCTCGACATCCATCTTCATATTCCTGCAGGAGCTGTTCCGAAGGACGGGCCGAGTGCGGGGATCGCGATCGCGACCTCTCTCGCTTCGCTTGCAATGGGCCGCAAAGTCCGCAACGATGTGGCCATGACGGGCGAAATCACGCTGACCGGAAAGGTTCTTGCCGTTGGAGGAGTCAGGGATAAGGTGATCGCGGCTCACAGGGCGGGAATACGAAATATTGTGCTTCCGGAATTGAACAGGAAGGACCTTTCGGAGATTCCGGAAAAGATAAGGGAGGAGACCGGATTCATATTCGTCGAAAAGGCGGAGGATGGGATATCGGCCGCGCTGGACATGGAGAAAGGATCGAAGAAAAACGTGAACGTGAAGAAGAGGAAGAATATTGGCGGAAAAAAATAATATGGACAGGGAATTGTTGTCGAGGATGATCTCTGTCTATCTGAGGAAATTCAAAAAAGATCGCCCCTTCATGCTGCCGTACCATCTTACGGGTTCGAGAAGGATACTGGTTGTCGACTCGGGGGAAACCGTCGATCTTCTTTTCGCCGCTCCGATGGTGAACTGGTTTCATGAAAATCATCCCGAAGTCAGGATAACGCTGCTCGTTTTTAAGAAAGACGCCGAAATCGCGAAAAGTATCATGAAGATAAGCAATGTCATAACCTACGAAACAAAACAAATGAGACTCCTGAAGGCGGATTATATGGCGCTTTCGCGAAAACTGCGCAAACAAGAGATCGATACGGTCATTCTGACCAGCCGGCAGATGTCGATTGAAAGACACCTCCTCGCTTTCATGACGGGCGCCGCGGCGCGGATCGGGTTCGCGTTTCCGCTGGCGTTTCCTTTCGTGAATTGCGAGATAAAGATATCGGATGAAGGCTACATCGGAAACGGAATGGCGCGTATCCTGCAGTCGCTCGGGCTCGGAGTCACCGATTTCGACGGCAGGATGTCCATGTCGCAATCGGACGTGTTGCACGCGAAGCAGTTGATACATTTCCGAAAACCCGAGAAGGGCGTACTCACCGTGGGAATCGATCCGGGCAAGGGAAAGACGAGACACACGGTAATACCGGAGATCATAGCCTATCTTGCCAATAACCTCGCGGGAAGGCTCAGGGTGAAATTCCTGGTGCTGATGAATCCATGGGACGACAGGCTTATTGAAAGGCTGAAAGGGGAATTGAAGGGAGATACTATCGACCTCGAGCCGTCAAACCAGTCGGAAACTCTGGCGCTGCTGTCGAATTGCGATCTTTTTCTTTCCGGGAATACGGATCTTTTTCATTTCGCCGCCGAACTTGATGTCCCGGTCATCGGGCTGTTCACGAAATACGACGGGAAACAATGGATTCCGTGTAACAGGCCGAATGTCAGGATATTCAAGGGTGTGAAGGGGGAACAACTTTCCCTGAAGACATTTTTCACAAACGTCGAAGAATTACTCAACATGAAGAAAAACGGGCAGGTATGAGATATATTCCGAAAGCGGCGTTGCGGTGAACGGCAATAATTCAGGCATGATATACGGAAGACTCCTGACCTATCTCAGGCCTTTCTGGAAGAGCGTCATTGTGCTTTTCGTCTCGACGATCATTTTCGCGGCCTTGAGCGGCGTGTCGTTGACGCTTATCCCTCCTTTCCTGAACATACTATTTTTCGAAGGGAACGTGGAGGTCTCGGCTGAAAAGGACTCTGGCGGACAGTCGATTCTGATTCCCGCCGCCGTCGAGGACAGGATCGACAGGGTCAAGGACAGGGTGCAGAAGATTATTTACGAAGGAAACGCTCAGGACAGGCTGGCAAGGTTCTGCGTCATTTTCTTCCTGTTGATGCTGGTAAAAAATATCCTCGCATACGTATGCACCTATCTGACCATCAGCATGGAGCAGTCGATCCTGCAGAGGATCAGGTACGAACTTTACGGAAAGATACAAATGCTCCCCATGTCGTTTTTCGACAACCAGAAAACAGGTCACCTGATTTCACGGATAACCAATGACGTTACGAACCTGAGAGGCGCCGTGGTGGGAGGACTGGCGAGCATAGTGCAGAACAGCCTCATGACGATGATCGCGATAACGATTATTTTCTATACATCGTGGAAGCTTTCGCTTTTGACGATCGTCCTCGTGCCGCTGAACATCACGCTCATTTCAGTAATCAGCAGAAAACTCAGAAAAGGAAGCCGAAGGGCCCAGGAACGCATGGCCGATATGACCTCGGTGCTGCAGGAGACCATCTCCGGCGTTCGAGTCGTGAAGGCTTTCGGCATGGAAGGATTCGAGAAGGACAAGTTCAACCTTTTCAATATCCGCTACTTGAAAGAATATCTCAGGATGCGAAGATTCGCCGAACTGGCTTCTCCCACAAGCGAAGCGCTCGGAATGCTTGCCAGCGTGATAATACTCTGGTACGGGGGTAAGCTCGTCATCGCTTCCGAACTGCCGCCGGCGAACCTTATGATGTTTCTTGTGGCGATGCTGTGGGTGGTGAACCCGATCAAGAACCTTAGCAAACTCAACAGCGTCGTGCAGGAAGGACTTGCCTCGGGAGAAAGGGTCTTCCAGATACTCGATATCCCGACCGAAGGTGAAAAATCGGGGGACTACGTCATTGACGGCATAAAGGAGGGCATCGTCTACGACAAGGTAAGTTTCAGCTACGAGAACGGGATAGAAGTACTGACCGACGTGGACCTGACGGTCAGCAAGGGCGAGGTTGTAGCACTGGTCGGGCCAAGCGGGTCCGGAAAGTCCACGCTGGCCGACCTGCTCCCCAGGTTCTACACACCAACGTCGGGGAAAATCCTGATTGACGGAAGGGATATCAGCGCCATCGAACTGTCGTCACTGAGATCGCTTATGGGAATTGTGACGCAGGAAACGATACTTTTCAACGATACCGTGTTCAACAACATAGCCTACGGGATGAGGGATTGCGAGATGAACAGGGTCGTGGAAGCTGCGAAAGCCGCGAACGCCCACCAGTTCATTTCGATGATGTCCTCCGGATACGATACCATTATCGGCGACCGTGGTGTCCAGCTCTCAGGCGGACAGAGGCAGAGACTCGCCATGGCAAGAGCCCTTCTGAAGAATCCACAGATCCTGATCCTCGACGAAGCTACGAGTTCGCTCGATGTGGAGAGCGAAGCTCTCGTTCAGGAAGCCGTCGACAGGCTCGTCAAGGGCAGGACAACCCTTGTGATTGCTCACCGCCTCTCGACGATCAAGAACGCAGACAGGATAATCGTCGTCGAGGACGGCCGGGTACACCAGACGGGAACACACGAGGAGCTGATTCGTGAGGAAGGGATTTACAGGAAACTGTACCGCCTCCAGATCAGGGCGTAAACGTTTTCTCGTCCTCGCCCCGAACTGGCTGGGAGACTCAGTGATGACCACTCCAATGCTGTCGGCCCTTCGCGGCCTTTTTCCCGACTCGGAAACGACACTGGGTTGCAGGGAATACGTTCTTCCATTGTTCGAAGGCAATAATGATGTCGAAATATCCGTGACGTGGAGCAGGAAGGGCGGAATAGCTGCAGCCGTTTCGGCCCTGCGGAGATTCAGGCCGGATAGGGGATGGGACGCCTGTTTTGTGCTTCCGGCCTCATTTTCATCGGCAATCGTCGCTCTTGTCTCAGGCGCCCGCGCAAGGATCGGCTATTCGTCCGGAGGGCGCGCCCCGTTGCTTACACACCCGAGGGATGCACGGAAAATAAAGGATGAGCACCTCTCCGTATCGTACGTGCGTTTGGTCGAACTATACTCCGGGACAAACGTGGAGGAACCGGCGGCTCCGAAGCTCAAGGCGCCGGAACCCTGCGGGGAAGTCGCCGGAAAAGCGGCTCTCGGGGGCAAATATTTCGTTCTGGCTCCCGGCGCCACCTTTGGATCGGCGAAGATGTGGCCTGTGGACAGATACTCAGCCCTTGCGCGCATGATAACGGACAGGACCGGGTGGAAGGTCGCGGTTGTAGGTTCCGAATCGGAGGCGGGGGCGGGCAACATCATCCTGAACGCATCCGGCAGGACCGGGAATAACCTTGCGGGACGACTGACGGTGCGTGAGCTGATGTGCGTCATCAACGGGGCCGAACTGCTGGTGGGGAACGACAGCGGGCCGGCGCATATCTCCGCCGCGCTCGGCAGGCCGACAGTGGCGATATTCGGGTCGACGAGTCCCGGCTGGACCTCGCCGTCGGGCATGAAGACGGCCGTTGTTTATTCGAATCCCGAATGCGGCCCGTGTTTCAGGAAGAATTGCCCGGATGGCGACGCGAAATGCATGTCCGTGACGACCGTGGATCGGGTGTTTGAAGCCGTGTCATCGCTATGCGCTGGGTGTGGTTTCACGAAAGATACGGAGGAATGAATTGAAAAAAGTCCATCGTTCACCGCGAAGCCTCATGGAAGCCGTACAAAAATGGTCCGGCAGGAAAGTGGCGATTCTCGGGGACATGATACTTGATGAGGCTGTTTTCGGGAGGACCGAAAGGGTGTCGCGCGAGGCGCCTGTAGTGATAGTGAGATATGACGGGTCGAACTACAGCCCGGGAGGCGCGGCGAACGCCGCACAGAATATCGCCGCTCTCGGTGGAAGGGCATTCGCCATCGGTATCGCGGCAAGGGACGAAGGGGGATCAAGGCTGAGGACCCTGCTGGCGGGAAGGGGCGTGTCGACAGGGGGGATCATCGCCAGGCAGGGATGGTCGACTACTAAAAAGACTCGCATCTTGGCAGGAGATTTTCACGCACAGAGGCAGCAGATCGTCAGGATCGACAGGGAGAACCATGACCCGGCAGGCGAAACGGCCGAAGACAGGCTCCTGAATCGGCTCGAAAAAAAACTCGGAGATGTCGATGCCGTGATCCTCAGCGATTACAACCAGGGTATATTCAGCGACAGGGTGATAAAACGTGCGATTTCGATGTGCAGGAAGGCCGGAGTTCCGACCGTGGCCGATTCTCGTTTCAGGATAGCTAATTTTGTCGGGGTGGCGACCGCGACCCCGAACGAAGTCGAAGCCGCGGCGGCGGCTGACGTGGACGTCGCGCAGCCGGGGGCCCTTGGAAAAACCGGCAGGATACTTTTACAAAAGCTGGCATCCGGTTCGGTGCTCGTGACGCGAGGACGTTTCGGCATGTCCCTCTTCGAGCCGGGAAGGCGGATCGACACGGGAGTCGTCGGCAGTCCGGAAGCAACCGACGTTACAGGGGCCGGGGATACGGTCGTTTCTGTCGTGGCACTTTGCCTGGCAGCGGGGGAGGATATGGTGACCGCAATGTACCTAGCGAACATTGCGGCTTCAATCGTCGTGATGAAGAGAGGGACGGCGGTGGCCGCGCCGGAGGAGATACGTCGGATTATCTCCTCAGCCGGCGGTTGTTACGGGAAATAAACGATGATACTGCGTGCGGCCCTCTCCGTACCTTTTTTTCGATGGTCCAGGCCCGCCAACAGGAACCCGGCGGTCACGTCCGGCGTTAGGAACGGAAACGGAGGTGTTGTACTTGGACGACAGGATCTTCTTTAGCGCCGAAGAGTTGAGGAGACACATGACCGGAAATGACGAAACGAATCTTGTCATTGTCCTGGCCAACGGTTGTTTCGATATGCTCCACGTGGGGCATATAAGGTATCTGAGGGAGGCGGCCTCTCTCGGAGACCGCCTTGTCGTAGCGATAAACGACGATCGCTCGACAAAGGCGTTGAAAGGCGGGGGAAGACCCGTTATCCCGGATATCGAAAGGGCGGAAATACTGCTGGCCCTGAGGTTCGTCGACTACGTGCTCATATTCAGCGAGAGTACGGTCGACAATATAATAAAAACGCTCAGACCCGCCATCCACGCGAAGGGCACCGACTATACCGAAGAAACGGTTCCGGAAGCCGCTACATCTAAAAGCGTGGGATGCAGGACCGTAATAACCGGCGACCCGAAAGACCATTCAAGCCGTGAGATAATCGGCAGGCTGCGGCAGGAGGGGTAGTTTGGACATCGAATCGGTTGCGGCCGGAAGAGACCGTGTGCCGAGGATACTCGTCACACGGCTTCGTTTTCTCGGCGATGTAATCATGAGCACGCCGGTCATAGAGGCTCTCAAAGAACGTTATCCGAAGGCACAGATCTATTATCTTGCAGGTTCGAAGTACGCCGACATTCTGGAGGAGAATCCGTATCTCGAAGGTATAATCAGGATGAATAATGGAACGGCCTCCTTTATCAGGACCGTTCTTAAGCTCAGAAGCATGAAATTTTCAGTGGCGCTGGACCTTTTCTATAATCCCGCCACCGCCAACCTTCTGTTTCTTTCCGGCATCCCCGTCAGGATCGGCGGAAGGAGAAGATGGAGAAAATGGCTGTACACCATGACGTGGCAGGCGCCTGGACATGTCAGGAGTGCGGTCATGCATCATATGTATCCTCTTCGCCTGCTCGATGTGTCGCGGGAAAACGGTATGCCGCGCGTGTATCTATCGGAGAAAGAAAGGGAGTGGGGAAGATCGTATCTTGCTTCTTTCAATCGCGGGGATTTTGCGCGGAACCGGGTCGTTGCTCTTCATCCGGGTGGAACCTGGCAGTCAAAAAGGTGGCCTCCCGTCCGTTTCGGCGAACTTGCGAGAAGGCTGACATCTTCATCTGGGGCGAGGGTGCTTCTTCTGACCGGACCGGGGGAGGAAACAATAGTCCGGGAGGTGCGCGCCGCCACGACTGCCGATGTGGAAGTCATGCCTACACGTGCCCTCAGGGAGACCGCCGCGGTGATCGGCGCCTGCGACGCGGTGGTCTCCAACGATGGAGGTATCCTGCATCTTTCGGTGGCTCTCGGCGTCCCGACGGTGGGAATATTCGGACCCACCGAGCCGGATATATGGTTTCCATACGAAGGGAAGGGGCCGTTCGAACTTGCCGGCGGCGGAGAGGATTGCGCGCCGTGCCATCGCCACTATTGCAGCCATGTGAAGTGTCTGGAGGCGGTCGATGTCGATGAAGTCGAGGAACGGCTCTCACGCGTAACAGGATGGCGGCGACAGTGAATATAGTGGACCTTCCCCGTGTCGAAAAGACCCGAAGCATACTGATCGTGAGATATTTCTCGCTCGGTGATATCGCCCTTTCCCTGCCGATCATCCACTCATTGCGCAGGAATTTCCCCGAATCCCGGATCAGCTACCTTTGCTGGGCGCGGTACTCCGAGACGTTGAAGGGCGTAAACGGACTCGATGAGATCATCACGATGACGAACAGTCCGGCCGGCCTGGTATCGGTCGTGCGCAGGTTGAGGAAGGAAAGATTCGATATCGCGCTGGATCTTCTCAGTTCGCCGGGGAGTTCGCCCCTGACGAGGTTTTCAGGAGCCCGTTTGAGGATAGGTATGGATACGGGCAGGCATAACTGGTGTTACCATCATGTGCTGCCCAGAGGAGTGATCAGGGACGGAAAGCATGTCAAGTGTTATACGATGGATTCCAACAGGGAGATCGCGGTTCTGCTCGGCCTCGAGGAAAAGGGGAGGTGGGAAGACTCAACGTGCAACCGGGATGCCGGGAAATACGACATCGGTTTTCCCGCTGCGCAGACGGAGGCAGTGTGGGCGGAAGAATATTTCGGCACGCTGGGCGACCCGGCAGGAAGGTTCGCGGGGATAGTTCCCGACGCGAAGTATCATTCAAAGTCCTGGCCCGAAAAGAATTTCATCAGGCTTGCCGGAATGCTCGGGGAACAACTGGGTCTCAGGGCCGTGGTGTTATGGGGTCCCGGGGAGGAGGGTATGGCAGACAGAATAACGGCGGCGGTGCCCGGAGCCGTCAAATCACCTCCCATGGGAATCGCGAGGCTGGGCGCGGTCATCAATAGGTTGACCGTCCTTGTCGGGGTCGATTCTGGTCCCAAGCATCTGGCAGTGATGCAGGGAATACCGACGGTCACGCTTTTCGGGCCTACCGATCCGCGGGTCTGGGATCCGATGACCCAAAAGCACAGGGTTATTTTCAGGGAACTTCCATGTTCTCCGTGCAGGGACAGAAATTGCGTGGAGAATTTGTGCATGTCGAAGATCAGTCCGGAAGAGGTCGTCGACGCGGTCAGGCTCGTCATTTGATGCAGCCGGGCATTTAATTGGCTGACATAAAACGACCGGACTGTTATTCTCGCGTTACCGGGAAGTGCGCGTTTCTGTAAGGATTCTACGGGAGTGCCTCAACCGGGGGGGGGCGCCATGGCGGAGATCGACGACAAGGTCAGGAGTCAGGGTTTGAGCGGTACGGGGAGCCTTGCATGCGTGTCACTGGTGGTGATCACGTACAACGAGGAAGACAATATAGATAAATGCATCGAAAGCGCCGGCGGAGTCGGCGAGATCATCGTCGTCGATTCTTTCAGCAGTGACGGGACCGTCGAGATCGCCCGCGGGCTTGGCGCAACTGTCTATCAGCGTAAATTCACTTCATATGCCGACCAGAAAAACTGGGCCATGCAGAAGGCGTCCGGGGATTGGGTCTTGGTTCTTGACGCAGATGAATCTGTGTCGCCGGAGCTGCATTCCGAAATCGTATCGGAATTATCCGATCCCAAAGCCGATGGATACTGGTTCAAAAGACAAAATGAGTTTTTCGGGAAAAAGATCAGGTTCAGCGGCTGGAACCGGGACAGGGTCCTGAGGTTGTTCAGAAGAGGCAGAGGTGTATATCCTGAAAGGGCTGTCCATGAAAAACTGCGGCTCGAAGGAAAAGAGTCGGTCATGAAAGCCTGCCTGGATCACAGGCCGTACAGGAACATCGACGATTACATCGATAGGATGAGA
>JBFYZH010000080.1:0-44662 GCA_041309605.1 Candidatus Krumholzibacteriota bacterium | reverse complement strand
ATCCTTTACGGAGAAGACCCCGTCGCTCGTGTCGGCGCCTTCGTTCAGCGACGTGTCGTAAGCTTTTACCATTATCAGGCATGAGTCCGATATGGCGACGGGGGCGATCCACGTGTATATCGAATCGTTCGGCTCGCCGCCGGTGATAAGTCCATAAGCCGCTCCGCCGGTCTCCGAGATCCAGATCGAGACCGAATCGATTCCGATCCCGTCGGTTGCCACCCATTGAACGTACACGGTATCTCCGGTCTCGAAGAACTCCCCTCCGTTCGGGTTGATCACGGTGACCGATGGCGGTATCGTATCGGCTCCGGCCGTGCAGGCGCCGGCCTGATTGGAGTACCCGCCCGCATATCCCGACAGGTTCACCGCGGACACGCGGTAATACGCGCAACCGCTGACGGGATGGTCGTCGAACGACGTGATTCCCGCCGCCACCGAACCGATCCAGTTCGCCTCGTCGGGAAGGAACCCGTCCTGCGCCGCCGCGTATATGGCGTAGTAATCGATTCCCGGCGATGGAGATTCGGTCCACCCGATATGGATCGTGGTGTCGCATGAGGCCGCCGCGGCAAGACCCGTGACGAAGCCGGGCGCCGCGAAAGCCGCCCCGGGGCCGCCGTACGCGCCCATGTCGGCCTGCGATCCGTCGGGATCGAAGGAACCGGCGGGGTCGCCCGTGTCGATTGCGCCCGAATGAAGGGCGAGGCGGTAATCCATCGAGGTCGTGTCCGCATAGTGCGGATTGCGGCATGTGTTTGTCGAGTCGATCGTCACCAGGAACGTCTCCTCGGGGAAATTTCCGTAGAAATCGTTGTATTGCACCGTCATCTTGCTCATGTCCGTCGCCATGAAGCCGTACTGTATACCGTACGTGACCAGGTTGTTCTTTACCTGCGAGGATTCCATCGATCCGAAATAGAGGTTGCCTCCTGCGTAAAACGCCGTGTTCCGGTCGATCGTGTTGTTCTCGAACGATCCCCACACGCTGTCGGTGTAAACGCCTCCGCCGACGTAGGCCGCATCGTTCAGGGCTATAATCGAGTTCGTTATGTCGAATCGGTCCCACCGGTGATAGATGCCGCCCCCGTGTCCTGCCGATACGTTTTCGACGATGACCGCTCCGGTCACGTCGAGCGGCGAGCGTTCGGTAAAGATTCCCGCTCCGCTAACCAACGCGGCGTTGGACGAGATCGTGTCAGCGGAAATTGTAATGGCGCTGAACCCGCCGAAGATCCCCCCCCCGTAACGGTACCCGGTGTTGTTTTCGATCAGGTTGTTTTCCAGCGTCAACTCCGAATGAAGGGCGTATATTCCCCCTCCGTTCTTCGTGCCGGAATATTCGGCGTTGGGCATGGACCCGGCGATCCGGTTATTCCTGATCGTCACGGTGGCCTGGTAGGCGTAAATCCCGCCCCCGCATTGCGAGCTGTTGTCTTCAATCACGTTGTTCTCGATAACGACGGTTCCGTCGTGGCAGCAGATCCCGCCGCCCCCGCTGAACCCGGAGACGCCGGCGTATCCGCATTCCCGGATGATGTTGTTCCTGATCACCGGGGAGGCCCGGAAACAGAAGATGCCGCCCCCGTACGATCCGGTCAGCGGAAGCTGCGCATCCCTGCCGTCGCCTTTGATTATCGTGAACCCGTTGATGCCGCAGTACATGGCATACGTGTTCATGAACGATACCGCGCTGCCGAAGCCGGATATCGTCGTCACGTTGGAAACAGGATCCCGTTCCGAAAAATCGCCGTTCCACCCGCCGAGAAGAACGACGGCCGTCGAAACGTTTACGGATTCCTTATAAATGGCATTTCCCTGCACAAGTATCGAATCGCCGGGATTCGCCGCGCTGACGGCTGTCTGGATACTGGTGGCCGCCCAGCGCGGAAGTGTGTACGGATATACATCGGCGCCCGTCGGGGAAACGTACCTGTACGGCGCTCCGACTATGGTGAAATCGGCGTCGCTGTCGTCCCACCCTCCGGCGGCGCCGTTATAAAATGCGACGACCTTCACTCTCGCCGTGGGCACCGGAAGTTCGGGAACCGTCCATAAGTAGGATTCGCTGGTCCCCGGAAGGCCGGAGACGATCGTCGAGTCGAACGAAACGCCTGAATCGAGGCTTAAATATACGGAGATCGAATCGGGGGTCTGCCTGCCCGTAGTCCATAAAATTTCGAAATCCTCCCCCATATACACCGCTTCCCCGCCGTTGGGGACATCGAGGTGGACAAGGATGTCGCTCTCGTGATAATCGATCAGGCAGGCGGAAATTCCTATTGAGCACACCCCGTACTTCACGTATCCAAATCCGTTCATTCCCCAGTCTTCGCCCCAGCTGTTCTTGATGATCCACGCGCCCGCCCCGCCGCACATGTTGTCGTCCCACCCGACGATAAGGACGGCGTGGTTGGGTAGATCGGCGTAATCGCCTGCATAACAGCCGCTTATATAATTGTGGAAAAAATCGTGCGCGAACATGCCGCACGAGATGGGACCATAATCGTAGACGGCCTGTTTTATCTCGCTGTCCCTGTCGAGGTAGCCGAATGTATCGATAGACGCGAGAACTTCACATGACGACATCGTGCAGGGATAGCGTACGTACGCGAGGTAGGGAAGGCACAACTCCCCGACCGCTCCGTCGGTTATGAAAAGGTTGAGGGCTCCCTCAATCCATCCGCCGTCGCAGCCTCCGCCCCATGGGTCGCAGTCCAGCGCGGCCTGTTCGGAGAGATCGACGATGTGCCGGTCGATTATTCTGGCATGTGCTTCGAGCTGGCCGATGGCCGCAAAAGCCCAGCAGGACCCGCAGCTGCGCTGGTCCTTCGCCGGGGTCACGCCCTCGTGATCGCGCCAGTCGAAGGACTCCGGCAGGTCGGCGCTCACCTCGATGGCGGCCTTCGGCATTTTTGCCCATTCCTCCGCGGTGGGAGGTATGAAACCGTTCAGCCTCTGCCTTTCATCGTATGGAAGGCTTCCCACTGTAGTCTTTCCCGCGACCCAGTCTTCGCCCTTCTCGGCGATTTCCCTGTTGATCCTGTCTATTCTTTCCTCCTGGGTTTCTTCTCCCGCCGAGGCGGCGCGCCGGGAAGCGGATGTGACGGCTACAAGAAGTAAAAGTGAAAAAATAAGAATACCCGAGATCCTGCTGATCGTGCCTCTCATCGGTTGTTTTCTCCTTGCAAGTGTTTTTCGGAATGCTCCTCCGGCGGTAAAACGACCACAACCCGAACCGCCGTATACCGTGATATCGGCCAATGAAAGAGCGACTTAAACATAGATAATGGTGTTTTCCGTTACAAGGTCTTTTTGCCATCGGGCGGGCGCTTCTTTATAATGCTTGAAAATCGCCGAGGTAATAATTACCTTGCCTTTAACACGTTTTACGCAGTCTGGAGGAAACAGTAATGCTGGAACAGGTGAAAACGGTGCTTGATGAGATAAGGCCGAATCTTCAGGCCGACGGCGGCGACATAGAGCTGGTCGGCGTTGAGGATGGCATTGTAAAGGTAAGACTCAAAGGTACATGCGCGGGTTGCCCCATGTCGCAGATGACGCTGACCTTTGGGGTCGAAAAGGTGCTCAAGGAAAGGATTCCCGGGGTCGTCAAGGTGGAAGCGGTACCGTTCGGCCGCTGATATTATTCTACAGGACGAATCTTCGAAGGGGGAGCGCAACTCCCCCTTTTTTGTCATATTTCTTGCAAAATCGCGAATGAGTAGAAAAAATTTCGTCTTTCGCTGTCCGAGGAGTGCATGTTGCGATTTTTTCGTGAAATGGCCGGCGGTATTGCAACCCGGCGCATAGGCGGCAAAAAACCGTTGTGGAAAAAGCTTGGCATGGCGGGGTTTACGCTGCTGGAGCTCTTTATTGTGGTTGAAATCATCGGCTTTCTCGCCACGATAGTGATATCCAACTTCTATCGTTCCAAAAAGGCGGCGCAGGTTGCGGTCACCGTTCAGAATATAAAGAATATCCAGACCGCGCTGACCTCGTATTACGCTATGGAAGGTGAGTACCCTGCCACGCTCAACACGATCTGGCTTCAGTTCTACGGCGGGAAGGTTGTCGCGGATCTCGCGTATATCGGCGGGGCCACGGCAGGCAACCAGGGGGGCTGGGATTTCTTCGCGAGCGCCAGCCACGATATTCGTTTCAACGGCCCGACCGTGATGGAATACGCGATAAAGAGCAAGACGGAGCTCCTTCCTTACGCGCTCTATATCTACGGCGACGCGGCGACGTCGGCGAAGATTATCCACTAGTTTCATGCCTTTTCGGCCGGCTATCCACATGGGCCGGGCCTGCGCTCCGCAGGGCCGATCGACCGTTACCGCGGGCGGCAAAAAATTTCACGGCATATTTCACCATGGGCATATTTCACAATGATTATTCTACACAATGAACACGGGCATGTATTAACATGTCATGCGATGATCAGGCTCGCGCCTGCGGTGAGCTCGCGCCCGCTGTGAAATGGGATGCCGTACGGCATCCGGCGAACCTGCGTGACATTCGTTGTCGAAAAACACCCGGCGAACCGGTGAGGCAGTCGATGGTGCGTTACTCCCGGCGAACCGGCGTGCCGGCAGAGATGATGGAGGATATGATGAACGGTATCCGGGCGGCGGCGGTCTTCGACGCGCATTGCGATACGGCCACGAGACTCATGCAGGGGGAAGAGATCGATATAGGGACCAGGCTGGAAAGCGGGCACGTCGATGTCCCCCGCATGAAGGAGGGAGGGGTCTATGCCCAGGTTTTTGCCTGCTGGGTCGATCCCGATATTCCCCGCGAGAGGTGGAACAGCAACACGCTGAAGATGATCAGGCGTCTCAGGAAAGCGGTCGAGATAGCCGGCGGCGACATCGAAGTGGCCGAAAACGGGTCCAGGATCGAAGAGCTTGCCGGAAAAGGGAAGATCGCGGCCGTGATCGGCGTCGAGGGGGGGCACGCGATAGGGGCGAGCCTCGGATCGCTCGAAACGTTATATGAGAACGGTGTTCGCTGCATGACCCTTACATGGAACAACACGAACGATATCGCCGATTCCTGCGAGGGCGCCCCGAGATGGAACGGTCTCAGCGATTTCGGTCGCGAGGTGATCGGGGAAATGAACCGGGCGGGCATGGTGATCGATTGTTCCCACGCGTCCGACAAAACCTTTTTCGACGTTCTCGAAACCACGTCGAAACCCGTTCTCCAGTCGCATTCGTGCATGAGGGGGATATGTGACGTCCCTCGAAACCTGTCCGACGATATGCTGAGAGCCCTCGGGGAAAACGGCGGAGTCGTGGGGATAAATTTCTTCCCCGCTTTTCTCGAACCGGCGAGCGGAGCGAGGATCATGAACGTATGGAACAGGTACAAGGCCGAAAGAAGCAGGCTTGCCGCGGAATACGGGGGAGATGTCTCAAGGGCCGACGGAGAGATTCTCGACCGTTACCTCGGGCAGCTCGACGATATACCGATGCCGGGAATAGACGCGGTGGTCGATCACATCGTTTATGCCGCCGAGACGATCGGCGTCGACCACGTGGGCCTGGGTTCGGATTTCGACGGGATAGCGGTGACCCCCGCAGGCCTCGAGGATATATCCAGGATGGGCGACGTGGAGACCGCGCTGGAAAAGAAGGGTTTTTCGGCCGAAGAGAGGGCCAGGATAATGGGCGGCAATCTTTTAAGGCTTTTTAAAACGGTAACGGGGTAGGATTACAAGAGGGTTCATGGAACGACGCGCGATAAATAATTTTACTCTGTAACAACAATTTTACACCGGGCGTGTAAGGTTTTTCCGATATGAAAGGGCCGGGTTTTTAAAACCCGGCCCTTTTTATTGTCGCCGTTCCCGAACGGCTCGCGCCCGATTCGAAGGCAGGGACAATCAGGATCGCCGCTCGAGCGCTTCGTTCCAGCGCTACGGTTCCAGCCCTGCCGTTCTAACCTTTCCGGGCCATGAATGCGGCGTACTTGCTGATGGCCTCCCACTGCCCGGCGCCGTGGAGCCCGGCCTCTTCGAGCACCTTGTGGGCCTGGCCGCTCCCCAGGTACCGCCCCTTGCTGAAGGCGTTGACGCTGTGTTCCCTGCCGGCGTTCGATGTGATCCATTTATGCATCGGCGGCATCGTGAACCCGGTTATCCCCATCGCCTCCATCGCGAACTTTTCGGGATAGATTCCCTTCCGTTCTGACTCCGGCAGAAGGTTGAAAAGTTCCGCGCTGGAAACGTAAAAGATGTTCATGTTCAGTCCCGCTCCGTCGATTTTCGGAAGGACCTCCTGGACGAAGGTGTTAGTCACGCCGCTCTCCTGCAGGACGACCGTGCCGTGGTAAGGTGTTTTTGCGGGGTCCGCCTTGCGCAGCGCGTAGAGCCCCTTGATCGTCGCGGCGACGGGAGGGAATCCAAGCTTGACGCGGTCGAATATCTTCTCGCCGGGCCTCGTGACGAACGGGGCGATGACCGCCGGCCTTTTTTTCAGGGCGGCCACTGTCAGCGGGTACAGCTCCTGAGGATCCCATGGGGTCAACGTAATCATGACGTTCCCCGGGAAGTTCTCCTGCAGAAGTTGCAACGCCTGAGGATCGGCGTGGGTCGGCCCGTCCTCTCCGGTTTTCAACCCGGCATGCGCGCAGACCATGATGAAGGGATTGAACGGCTTGCCGTCGTATTCGCTTCTCGCCTGCTGCCCTATGCCGTGAAGCCTGCAGGCGATGTGCTGAAGGGCCGCGATGAAGGCGCCGTACGAAGAGCCGGCTCCGAGATGCTGCCCGTAGGCCGACATGCCGGCCATCATGCCGCCCATGCAGTCCTCGCAGATGCCGCCGGTCAGAAGGATCCTCGTCTTGGGATTCGAGACGGCGTTGTAAAAACCCTCGCCGAAACCCTTGCCGGCCGTCAGGATCGAGGTCGATCCGAGAAGGTCGGCCGCGGCCGCGATGATCGCCCCGCCCGATTTCTTGTTGAGGTAGTTGAGCGATTTGCCCAGGGCGTCCCTGAGCGTCTCCGAGTCGCCCGGCTTGTACGAGCATTCGGCCGGGATTTTCTCCGGGCTGATGTCGGCGCCGTAGATCGCGGCGATGTTGGGCGCGTCGGGGCGCTTCTTTCTTGCCATCCTCGTGAGGCGCTTTTCCGAGCTGGAAAGGGATTTGGCGAAGAATTCCGCGATCCCCCTGTTGTCCTCGAGGACCTTCCTGATCGTCATCAGCGCATCGAAGAACGACTGCTCGACGCTCGTCGCCGACTTGTCGGCGCAGGCGAACGGCCCGAATTTCACCCCGAACCTCTCCTCGAACGGCCTGAGGGTCTCGTAATATTCGGGCGAACAGAAATCGTGGCCGGCGCCGTGCGATTTCCTGCCCATGATGCCGTACTGCCAGCCCTTTACAGTCCTGTAGACGACGGCCGTGGGCTGCGTGTTCCTGTTTTTCATCGCGAATTCCTGCGCCGCGAGAACCTGCCCGATGTCCTTGCCGTCCTTGACGAGGATGACGTTCCAGTCGTGCAGGTAGCACATCTCGGCCGGATCCCACTGGACGTAGTCGCCGGGGACCTTGCCGTCCCTGCATACCTTCTCCGAGTCGATCGACGCCTGGTTCCAGTCGACGTGGAGCATGATGTTCCAGAGCTGAGCCGAACCGGCCGTGGCGAGGGCCTCGGAAACGCGCCCAGGGGTCATCCCGCCCTCTCCCTCGAGGACGTGGACGAACGGAGCCTTCTTGCCGAATGTGTCCATGGCGCCGAACCCGAGCCCGAAACTGGTCGTCACGCCCACGCCGGAAGCGCCGGTCGAGAGCTTGACGAACGGCGTGTAGGGGGCCGGATGCCCGTCGAGCGGCTTGGCGTTGTACTTTTTGAAAAGAGGCGTCTCCTGTGTGGGATTTCTTCTGAAGCCCAGCAGGTCCTCGAGCCTGAGCTGCCTTTTTTCGCCCGGGAGCATCGAGGGGTCGGCCACCCTGGTGCACTCGTTGCGCAGCGCCCACATCGCGTAAAGCCCCATCGCCTTGTGGCCGGCGGCATAGGAGAGGATGTCGGCCTCGAGGCATTCGGGGTCTGAAATCCTGTAATTCATCGTATGGAAAAGAAGGCCCTCGACGATCTTGCCGGACGAGATCGATCCTCCCGGGTGGCCCGACTTGGGAACGTAATTATAGAGGATGCCGCAAAGCGTCCGATAGATCAGGTCGTAGTCGTCGAACATCTTCACGGTCTTTGCCGGCGCCTTGTAGAACTGGCTGTCCGGGCCGATCTGCGCGTAATAGCCGCGTCTCGGTCCGAAACTCAGCTTCCTGAAGGATGCTTTTTCCGTCAAGACAGAGCCTCCTGGTTAAATCCCGTCTTTCCTGCGCTTCCGAAACACCCGATTTTCAGGCGATCCGCCTCATGAAGACCGGGCATTAAACATACACTAAAAAGTGCGATATTGTCAACGCCGGGGGGGGAGGGTTCCCCTCACGGACACTCTTCGTCCGCCCCCGTACCCCATTTGACGGTTCCGGTGTCAACTACAATGTCCCCACCGCAGAAGGGTGGATTATGGGGCCAGGTGTTGCCGATCGCGACCAGGGCGGCTGTTCCAGAGTGGTTAATCGATACGGCGGTGATGCCTGTGAAATCGTTCTCCCCGGGATCGTCGGCGGTTCCCATGTCCGGGGAAAGGGCGCTGTCGATGTGGATGCCGCGCACACAAATGAACGTGTTCCTGCGTATGGTCGGATTTGCGGTTTCACTCCAGCAGAAGATTGCGCCGGAGTTACGATATCCCCCGGGCTTGTTGAAGATATTGTCCTCGATGAGCGGATGTCCGTCCCGCACCCGTATCCCGTTCTGTCCGCTGCCCTCAAACGTGTTCCCGCATATGACTGTGTTGTTTGCGGCCCCGGTCAAGTCGACCGGTACAGTCATGGTCTGAAAATCGTTTTCCGAAATCAACATGCCGCCCGTGCAGACGGCGCTGTACACGCCATAGGCGGATGTAAGGAAATCGTTATGCGTTATCACTGTGGCGCCGTTGCCTGAAACCCTGATCCCGCCATACAGGCTCGTTATCGTTGAGGTGAAGGAATTGTCCGATATGGTCATGGCGGCATCGGCTGCATAGATGCCGAAGGTGCTTATCTTGTAGGGAGCGCTGATGTCGAAACCGGTCACCGTGGCCATGTCGGCTCCCACGATCGCCGCGAGATTGTCATCATACTGAGCCGAGCTCACGTCGCCGGAGCCGTAGATCGCCGTCGCGGCGGCTCCCAGACCCTTGTTCGGTATGTCGCCGATTAGCATCTGCCCCTGCTTGAGCGTTATGGGGAATGTCTCGCCGAGCGCGGTGTTGTATGTCCCCGGAAGTACGCCGATGATGCTGTCTGATCCGACGACCGAGACAGCGTGGGTGATTGTCTTGAACGGCTCTTCGCTCGTCCCCGGATTCGTGTCCAGCCCAGAAGCGGCGTCGACATAATAATGGGCGCCCCCGGTGCCGGTACACTGCAAAGAACCGCACCGGCTGGAACCGGTCTCCATTGCGCACGTCTTGTCGCCGAGAGAGGTAGGCATAAATCGCACGGTGAACGTGTCGGACGCATCGGCGTCCAGGCTGTAGGATGCTTCGCCGACGATTAAAAAATCGTCGGAAGTTTCCGTGACGGTTCCGGACAGCGTGTCCTCGCCGGTATTCTCGATAGTGAAGGTCATGGTGGTTTCATGGCCGACGGCCACGCTGCCGAACTCGAGCAATGTTGTAGAAAGCCCGCAGGTCGCCTCATTGTCCGACGGCCCCGCGCCGTCGTCGCTGCAACCTGTCAGCGCGAAGAGCATGGCGATCGTGCCGATCAGCCACATGCCTTTGTTCATGATCCTTCTCCTTGAGTTCATGCCCGATCACCCCCGAACCACCGGAGAGGCGCTCCGGTTGAACGGATTGGTCCTCAGCGCCAGCGAAAAAAGGTACGGGTAACTGGTCTTGAGATGCTTCATGTACGAAAACCAGTGGCGGGCGAGCTGGCCGTACACCCTGTTCGCGTCGCCGTGAAGGTGTTTGTAGTCCGCCTCCGGCAGATCGTCCGGGTTCTTCCTGAACCCGAGCTCGTCGGTCAGGTGAAACACCGCCCACAGAACGTCGGTGAACGACTCGTGTTCGAGCAGGTAGGGGTTCTCGAGCAGCCTCAGCATGAATTCCCTTTTTATCACGAGGAACTCCTTGAGGCTCCTCCATTCCGTTTTCTCCAGGTTGATGCTGTAATCGTGTTTCTCCAGGTGTTCGACGATGCTTCTATATTCCTTTTCGGGCGATTCCGATTGCCCCGCAAGATCGCGTTGCCAGCCGTCCACCGCCGGGTCCTTCGCCGACAGCATCTCGAGCAGTCTCGTGCCGACCTCGCTGTAGAAGGCGCCGATCACCATGTTGACCTTTTCCAGCCGTCCCTTTCTTTCCCTCTCCTCGAGAACGCCGTGGATCACGAGGGTGACGAGCAGCACCTCGACGAACACGAAGGCGATATCGCCGACAAGGTAGATGAAGATATGGTGCAAATCCCTGAAGAAAAGGTAGTGCAGCACGTAGAAAACGACGGACAGCACGAGCAGCGATATGCCGAGCATGAT
Organism: Candidatus Krumholzibacteriota bacterium; assembly: GCA_041309605.1. Classification (GTDB taxonomy): domain Bacteria; phylum Krumholzibacteriota; class Krumholzibacteriia; order Krumholzibacteriales; family Krumholzibacteriaceae; genus JALOPX01. The sequence goes on along the minus strand of JBFYZH010000080.1, from coordinate 34,062 downwards.
TTTCCAGTTCAAGCGTTTCACCGTTTCACCTCGCCGCTTCCTGATCGACGAAGATCAGCTTGTCCGTCTCAAACCCGAGCGAATCGGCCCTGGCCACAAGGCCGTCAAGGACGAGCCGATCCAGTTCGGGCGTCCTCGCGAGGATCCACAGATACGATTTATCGGGGCCGCATACGAGCGCGTACCGATAATTCTCGCGGTCGAGTTCGAACACTATATAGGAACCGTAGAAGGGACCGAAGAAGGATACCTTAAGGTACCCCTGATCGGTCCCTTCGACAAAGTAGGCCTTCCCTTCGGCGTCTTTCCATTTGTCGTCCTTCGCGTTAAACCCGCGGTTCATGACCCTGACGCCGCCGTCGTCGCGCATGCTGTACTCGGCGGTCACGCGCGACAATCCGCGTTCGAAGGAATGGTCGAGCCTCGCGATCTCGTACCACGTCCCGAGGTACCTCTCGAGCTGGAAATCGCCTACGGGCCGGATATTATCGGGCATCCCGACGCTGCATCCGGACAACAGCAGCAGGAGCATTATCGGGACTTTTTTAGCCCGTCCATCGACCATCAATCGGCCTCCATGCTGGTTTTCCAGACCTCCCACACCCTGCCCACAAGATCGGGGCCCGGCTTGAGGGTCATTTTGCCCGGTTTCCATCCCGAAGGCGTCGCCTCGGTTCCCTTGCTTTCCCTCACGAGCTGGAAGGCCTGGACCTGCCTGATCGTTTCCGCCACATGCCTTCCGACGGGGGGAGTGAGGACCTCGTATGCCTGGATGATTCCATCGGGGTCGATGATGAACCTGCCGCGGTTTTCGACGCCCGCGTCCTCGTTAAATACGCCGTACGCCGTTCCCACCTTCCCGCCCGAGTCGGAAAGCATCGGAAAGGGAACGCCGCCCTTGACCATCTTCGAGATTTCGTTATCGTTCCACATCTTGTGAACGAAGACGCTGTCGACGCTCATCGAGAGAACCTGCACGCCGAGTTTCTGGAAATCGTTGTCGTGATCGGCGACCGCCGATATTTCGGTCGCTCAAACGAAGGTAAAATCCCCCGGGTACAGGCACAGAACGACCCATTTGCCGAGGTGATCCGACAGTTTCACCGACGTGAATTTCCCTTTGTGGTATGCCGGAGCGACGAAGTCGGGGGCCGGCTTGCCTACCTGGATCATCTTTCTTGCCTCCTTTGGCGATCGAGTCGCCTGCTCTTCGGGCGTTTTCTGGGTTTGTCCGACCAGGCCGCCGGTCGGACGCGCGCACCCGACCTTCTGTTCTTCCGCCAAAATCCGCCTCCTTTCAGGACATAACGAAACAACGCAACGCTGTTACACGGACGACGAGCGCCGTGTTATTTATCCACGGTTCGGAGCTATTCTATGCCTGACGGTCAATTTTTGTCAAAGGCTACCTCGCCCTCCCAAGGACGAGGCGGCAGGGCATCGGATCTGTTATTCCTTCGTCCCACCGACGAATCGGTAAACGGCCGCGCCGAGGAAGGCTCCGATAATCGGAGCGATCCAGAAAAGCCAGAGCTGCGAGATCGCCAGGCCGCCCGCGAACAAGGCGACCCCCGTACTGCGCGCAGGGTTTACCGACGTGTTGGTCACCGGGATGCTTATGAGGTGAATCAATGTAAGTCCCAGGCCGATCGCTATCGGGGCGAACCCCTGCGGCGCCCGCTTGTCGGTCGCGCCGAGAATGATCAGAAGGAACATCATCGTCATGACTATTTCGCAGACCAGCGCGGCAAGCAGGGAATACCCACCCGGCGAATGCGCGCCATAGCCGTTGGACGCGAAACCGGCCGACGCGTCGAATCCGGCCTGGCCGCTCGCGATGACATAGAGGACGCCGCCGGCGACTATCCCGCCCAGGACCTGCGCGACGATGTAAGGAAGAAGATCCTTCGCCGAAAAACGCCCGCCCGCCCATAGCCCGATCGAAACGGCGGGATTGAGGTGACACCCGGAGATGTGCCCGATCGCGTAGGCCATCGTCAGCACCGTTAGCCCGAAGGCCAGCGCGACACCGAGAAGGCCTATGCCGACGTTGGGAAAGGCTGCGGCCAGCACCGCGCTTCCGCATCCGCCGAGGACCAGCCAGAATGTGCCGAAGAATTCGGCGCCATATTTTTTCATACGGCTCTCCTTTCGGTTGATGATCCTTGGACCCCATGCGACCGGGCTCCGTTGAAGAGTGGAAGCGCTGCGCGGAAGATGTCGAGCGTAGTACTCTGTCGAGTTGTTAATTAACTTCGCTGATTGCAGGGATCACCCAATCGCTATCCCTGATGACGATACGCCACGATAATGCCCGCTTCAATCCTATTTTCACCGAAGCCGTAAAAAATATGAGTGGAGACTGACCGGTTTCAGTATCCTAAGAGACTGGGCCTAGCGAATGAGCACCATCTTTCTCGAAAGTATCTGTCTGCCGGCGACGATGCGGCAGAGGTACACACCGGAGGATACGCCGTGACCCGAATCGTCGGTGCCGTCCCACACGGTGGCATGCCTTCCCGCCGACTGGAACCTGTCGAGAAGCGTCCTGACCTTGCTTCCATCGATGTCGTAAACGGCGATCTTCGCCGAGCAGGCCGCCGGCAGCGTGTATTCGATGACCGTCGAAGGGTTGAAGGGATTCGGATAGTTCTCCAGCGCCAGAGAAACAGCCGGCGTCTCTATCGGTTCGGTGATGAAAAGGGTGCCGCTCGATGAGCCGGATATAAAATCGACCTTGTAGACATACTCTTTCCCGGGCTCGACCCCGCCGTCATTGAAGATGTACCTGTTGTCATCAGACCGTATCTCTTCGGAGGGAAGGCCGATGAAATTGTCCCCCGGCTCGCGGCGCGATACGGTAAACAGCGGATTATCGGGATCCTCCGCGAGTTCCCACGTCAGCACGATGCCGTTTTCCCCGTTGTACACGTCATAAGATTGCAGCAGCGTGGCGACGGACGCGTCGAATAAAAATCTTTTCCATGACGCCATGCCGCGACCGTTCAGGCTGCGGCCGAACGCCTCGAGGATATATGTGGTTCCGTCTATCATCGGCGAACCGAGGTATACTCTCAGAACAGAACCCTCGACCTGCCAGTCATACCGGGTCACCGGGATCGATTGTGAGGTGTCGCCCTCCTTGTACAGATAAAAGGTGCAAACATATACGAGTTCGACATGGTATTCGATGTCGAGCAGCGTATGGCTGACGATATCGAGATCGATGATGTACGGGTGGTACCTGACCGCCATGGGGTAACAGTTGATGTATCCGGGATCGAGCGAACCCAGTTCATGACTGCCGGAAGGCTCGCCGCAGTCGGAGACCTTCTTGACGCCCGTTTCGTCATGAGGCGCGATGGTCACGAGGGGCCCGCAGTCGTCCGGTGATGTGCCTGTCGTCGTCATCATCGGCGTGTTGCTGACGAATATCCATCCCTCCCGGCATGTGTCGAAACAAAGCTCCATCCCCGGGGATCCGAACGGGGATCCCGTATGGGATATGACGCCGGTATTGTAACTTGTCCCGTCCAGGACCATGACGTTGGAAGGAACCGTCGCCTTGTACTGCGCGCACATCATGCCGTCCGGGCCGGCGTACATCCAGGTGTACACATCGAAAAAATGGAAGGGCCCGTATTCATCCAGCGTGATGTAATTCCTGTTCATGTCGTCGTAGAAGCCGATGTAGTTCGAGGGTTCCAGCATGGATGCGGCGGCGTCCTTGCCCGCGAGGGGCACAAGGAGAATGCACGCCGCCGGAAATATCCACGATATTCCGCGCATTTCGATTCCCCCTTTTTTCGTGAGTCACCGGTACATTAACACAAATAGCCGATAAATTCAAGGGGATTGCCCGGGGAGGGGGCGGGGCGGTGTCGTCGAAGGGATAATCGCCCTTGGTCATGACCGGAATTATTCCATGCCGTTTATTCTACCTTACATCAGCCCCTCTTTTAACAAGGAGCTCTTTCAGAATCGAGCGATGGCACCTGTCCTCGTCCTCGCAATAACAACCTATCGACATGTTTGTTTGATGCGACAGCGCCGCCAGCAAATCCAAATCCTTACCCGCCTCGGGATGTTTCAACTCGGCCAGGAATTTTCTCCTGAACGTCTTCCACGACCTTTCGTCATTCGTATCATTCGCGATCCGGCCCTCCTTCAACAGAGACTCGCTTGGGGAAAGGTTGGGAAACCAGACATCATAGATATTCTTCGAAGAGTAGTCTTCCTTTCGCATTCCTCTTGGAGGACGCCTTACAGTACCTATCCGCAGCCCTTCTCCTTCTACTCTTGCGCTGCCAAGCCTTACAATTCTGATTGTCATTTCTTCTCCTGAATCCTGACGCAGCTCGTTACATCCCGGCATGCACCGTAAAGTTCATCCGGCCAACAAGCGCCTTCCGGTGGAATGAGTCTCGTCCGGCCGATCGCGTAGAGTACGGTCATGCTCCGCTCTCCCTTTCCGCGATAATCGTTGACCGCGGCTTGTCAGGCATCTTTGTCCTTATCCTCAGATGTATTTATTCCCAAAAGGTTGTACATCGGGCAAAAGCCCGTAAACGCCGTTACGAAGGCGATTATCCCCAACACGATCAGGATCACTTTCATAACCTGTCCGACCGGGGCCACGAATGCGACGATTACAAAGATCAGGCCCACGGTCACCCGAACGACCTTGTCGATGGAGCCGACTGTCTTCTTCATTTTATCCTCCTTTCAAAACCGGTATTGACTGACGGCTGCGATTGCCGGAGACGACCTCCCTGGCCCGGGCGGCGGCCGACAGCTGCACGTGAAATATGGCTTTGGACCCGTTCAATAAATAAGTACTCCAGGAATATACGACCGGCGGCATCTATCTCATGATTACCATCTTCCTGGTCAGCTCTTCCTTCCCTGCGCGAAGACGGTAGAAATAGACTCCCGACACGACCCGCGATCCCGCGTCGTCGAAGCCGTTCCATTCGAGTTGTTTCGAGCCCGGAGCCTGGATATCCCTTACCAGCGTCCGCACCTTCCTGCCGGCGACATCGTAGATTTCGAGACTGACGAATGAAGCCGCCGGCAGGTTGTAACTTATCGTCGTTGACGGGTTGAAAGGATTGGGGTGGTTTTGCCCGAGTTCGAGAAAAACAGCGGGAATGGCTACAGGCTCAGTTATGAACAGCACCTTCGACATGCCGTCGAGAGAATATTCCACCCTGTACCGGTAGCAGAGACCGGGCAGTGCCGTGCCGTCAATATAACTGAAAGACAGGCCGTCCTGGCTGGTGAGACCTCCGGAACCCGTCAGCCGGCCTGATTCGCCGATGCCGATTTCTATCGCCGTGAAAACCCCCTCGCCCTCCTGGCGGAAGACGTCGAACTTTCCACCCTCATCGATCGACGAGAGTTGCCACGAGATCTCGATTTCGCCAGCCACGCAATAAGCGTCGAACGATTGGAGCATTGTAGCAACTGAACCCTTGAACTTGAACCGGCCTTGTATATCTCCACAGGCAATTATAATTCCAAGGTTCCAGGGATGGCTTATCTCCCAACCGTAATCGGTTGCATCTACGATGTAGCTGCTGCCATCGGTCATGGAATCGCCAAGTGTCAGGATCATATTGCCTGACCATCCGCCGACGATAACGACATCCACGACCTGTGACGTGTCGGTCGTATCAGCCGCATCGTAAACGAAAAACTCGGGAGGATGAGCATATGGCGCCTCGCTGAAGGTAATATCTATTGTACGGGAGTCGACGGCTTCCAATTCCGTAATTGTCGGTTTCGCCGATTCTATATACTCATCGAGCCAGCCCTCGTAGAAAAGACCAAAATGATTCAGCACGCTCAACGGTTCGGCGGGATAGTCAGGAGGAGGGCAGGTTAAGACCTGATACGCCCCCGCATCCGGACGTTCCTTGATCTCGATCCATCCTGCCGCGTCGGATTTCCTTGTCAACATCTCGATCTGATAAAGCCACGTCCAGTCTTCCTGGCACGTCTCCAAACAGATCGTAACGCCATCAGGATCAACGGGATTTCCCTGTATGACCGAACAATCCGGATTCGGAGTTTGTCCAACAACCCAAACCCAGTCGTGATGGTCGATCGAAAACTCAGCGCATTTCATCCCTTCGTCGCCGGGAAGGACCCATACCCATAGATCGAATTCGTCATATTGTCCCGAATATTCATACACATAGGAACTATGGCCCGCATCGCTGTACAGGCCGATCCAGGCTGTGGGCCCCGCATTGGCTTTTTGAATTTGTCCGGAGATGGGTTGAAATATCGAAATAACCAGGACAACGAGAATACATTTGATGCAAGTCGATTTCATGCCCGAGCCCTCCTCCAGGAGAAAAAGGCGCAAACAACAAGTGGATGGATTTTAAGTTCGATTTGTTAGCTATGGTTCGATATTTCCCCCCACGTTCAGGCAGCCGTTTGAAGGTATTGTATCACAAGATGAGTTCAAAACACAGGAATATCAAAGTAAATATCGTTCTCTCAATCGGTCTCGGGGTCGAGTATATAACGCAACGCCCGCTCCAGGATTTCGTCGCGCCCCTCGCGTATGCCGTCGATCATCGGCGTGACGACGATGTCAGGGACGATCGCGACGCGCTGGGTCGGCGTCTTGTCGGGGTAAAAAACGCCGATGCCGCTGATCAGCGTCCGAAGGCCGCCCGGCAACGAAATCAGCGATATGTTGCCGTCGGTGCCGGCGGTCGTGCAGCCTATGACCACAGCGTTCGGTCCCGCGCGCAGCGCCATCGCCGTGTACTCTGCCTGGCTGATCGAAACCTCGTCGACGAGGATTACGACCTTGCCTTCGTATGCGGGAGCTATGGGCGCGATCTCCAATGGAGGAGTCCACGTAAACGCCCCCGGGTTGCCGGGATCGCCATGGGTGAAACGGGCAAAGGGGGTCTTTTCCCTGACCAGGCGCCCGCCCAGCGCGAAAACGACAAACTCGGACGGGTAGTTGCGTATGTCGATCACAAGGCCGCGCGTTTTGGCGCAAGGGCGACCGGCCTGCCGTCGACGAGCAGCTGCAGATCGTCGGCCCACACTTTCCCTTCGCCCGCCACAAGCACGCCGAAAAAAAGATCGCGGGCATTCGAGTCGAGGGGAAGTCTGATCGAGTACTCGATTCAGCCGGTGGTGCCATGGACGCCGCGGCTCTGCATGTTGTCGAACTGAAGCATTCCGTTCGGGCCGTCCTCGCGCATCCAAAGCCCGGCAAAGCCGGCGACTCCTTCGCTGCGCAGGAATCCGCGCAGCTCGAGCCACTTTCCGTCGAAATCTATCGGCAGCTTCTTCGTCAGCGCGCTGAACGTGCCGGAGCAGCCTGATTCACGCTCCAGCCTGACGGCGCCCCTGCCGCCATGAACGATCATGCTGTCGAAGTGCATCGTCTCGGCCGGCCCGCCGCCCCAGCCTATAAGCGTCGCGCCGCCTCCCTCGAAACGCAGTATCGACTCGAAGTCCTGCTCCTGGGCGGGCGCCGCGGAACCGGCGAGGGCCAGCAAAACCAGAATTACGGCTGCAGCGCCTGGATATTTCATGTTATTGCTCTGGGGAACTTACGATTCTATCATCCGCTGCCGTTCATTATAACAGCATATGGGCAGAATTGCACTAAAAGAACAGGGCCGCAGCCTTACATTCTCAACCAAGGAGCCTCGGCCGCAAGCAGCCTTCTTGTCGCCGCCAGACCTATGCCGTCGGAATTGTCGACAAGCAGCGCCCGCATTACCTTTTGTTTTTCCACTTATGTTTATCTTTGCCTCTGTCTTTACCCTTGTCTTTGCCGTCGTGTATGTCGCGGCCGCGCCTTTCGTACAAATCGTGGCCTCGCTTCAGGGCATGGAATTCCCGCGATCCGGGTTCGATGCCGAGACTTTTGGCGAGCGCGCCCCAGCCTTTGCCCCTGTCGGATCTGTATCTTTCGAGAACGAAATCCCTCGGTCTTCCGGACATCTCCCCATAGCGGAATACCATGTAGGCGTCCGCGGGTCTTTCGACATTGCTCAGCACGACGCCGATCTCCGCATCGCCTATTTTGAAGCGCGCGGCAAGTTCCGCCCTGAATCCCGACGGATCGGTTTCGGCTCTTCTGTTGAGATCTCTCAGCCAGACGAAATCGCCCGCCGCCACCGCCACAGCCGATGAAACGAGCAGGGCCGCCGCCGAAAATACGAATAGAATTCTTTTAAGACTCATCGAATCCTCCTCCAGTTCAGTTAAAGACCGCCCCGGTGCCGGGGGAGGGGGTGGGGCGAAGGCGCAGCCGGGCTATTTCTTTTTCACGATCCTGTAGAGTATCAACAGGATGACGGCGCCGCCGACGGCCAGCAGTATGCTCATGAAATTGAATCCCGTGACCGTTCCCAGCCCGAGGAAGGATCCGATCAATCCTCCCAGGAAAGCGCCAGCGATCCCTATCAGGATGGTGATTATCAGGCCGCCCGGGTCCTTGCCGGGCATGATGAATTTCGCTAGCAGCCCTACGATCAAACCCATGACGATCCATGACAGAATACCCATAACCGACCTCCTTGTTGGAATCGATGACGATGGTAAGGGTTTTCGGGCGCGGTGTCAATTCGATTGGGGGAAATTACCGCCCCTGCCGGGCGCGGGCGGAAGCATCAGCCCGACGCCACACATCTCTCCGGCCGGGCGTCTTGATTCGGCCGGATAGATGTATTATATTTATACCGGTGAAAGGATCCGCCAGGGCCACTTCCAATAAGAGACGGATACCGCCCCACAACCGTTTCGTCCGCCCATACCGGTAAATCCCGTCGCTCCATCGGCTCGTTTCTGTGCGAGCTGGCTTAAGGTAAGGAGGTGCCCGATGCTACGGCTGCTTGAAATGGAGGCCGGTATGCTTGCCGCGTGTTTGTTGCCGGGTGCGGCGCGATCGGGCTGAACGAGTGCCGGATCGAAGAGGAACCGGATATACCGGAAAATGCCCCCTCGCCCGCATGCTACGCATATAGCGTTCTTCGCGAGAAAGGATCGATCCGGATCGAGTGGTCCGTCGCGGCGAACGCCGAAGGATCCGTCTTTTCCGTCCAGCGCTCCCCGGCTTCCAGAAAAGCATTCAGGGAGATCAGGGAGATCGAAGCCGGTCCGGGAGAACTCACTTTCATTTATTTCGACCTGAGCTGCCGGCCAGGAAGTTCGTATCGCTATCGCGTCGTATATCGCCCCGCGTGCGGAGCTGCATGCATTCTGTTCGAGACCGGGAAGTATGTGGCAGTCGAGATCCCGACGGCCCTGCAACCGAACCGCCCGAATCCCTTCAGCGCCGTCACGGAGTTGCGATTCTCGGTGGGCGAAAAGGTGGAGGCCTCCCTCGCCATTTACGACGTTGAGGGAAGGCTCGTTCGTCTTATTGCGAATTCGACTCTCGAGCCCGGCTCGTACATGGCGGCCTGGAACGGCCGGGACGACGCGGGCCGCCCTGTGTCCGCAGGCGTCTACTTCTGCCGTCTGCAGGCAGGCCAGGAAACGATTTCGAGGAAATTGATCCTGGTGCGGTGATATGGATCCGATGGAGGGGGCCAGACGGATCCATAGTGTCTAGTCTCAGCCTCTTTTAAGCAAATCGGGTCTGCCGGATGCGACGGCGGGGGCGGTATGGCGGACCCGGGAAACTGGACAGTGCGTTATTAATTTGTCCCCCACGATCCGTGGCGCCAGATGAAGGCCCCGATGTTCGTCTCGCCTTCGCAGAGCGCGATCGCCTTTTTAAGCTCGTACTGGGAAAGCGACGTATTATCGTCGGACTCCCCGCCTTTATAGTGTTTCTGCAAAAGAGCCAGCGCCCTCGGGTCGCCTAGCTGGCCGAGCGCCCAGACCGCGTGATTCCTGTCGCGATATGTATGCCGCTCCGATTCGACGAGGATCATCAGAGCGGCGACCTTGTCGCCCGGATTATCGCGTAGGGCTTTTTCGCCTATCGAATGAACTCCGTACCCGATGATGAAGCAGGCGGCCAGAAAGACGATCACGAGGAAGCCGAGGCCGCAGGATAATCCGATCAGGAGCCGTCTTTTCATGCGGGCGGGTCTCCCGGCCGCCGCTTTTCCGGAATCCATGGGCAAGCTGCCTCCTTTGGCTCAGGACAGAGCCGCTATGATCACGATTATAGCGGCTGCGCGGCCGGTTCCCGCCTTGAACACCGGCGCGCCGACGGCTGGCGTGAACAGCGTGTCGGCGACCTGCTGCGCCTTCACAGGGCCCGGCAGTACGGCTGAAGCAAGCAAGGCCAGGGCGAAAGGTGTGAATCTACCGGACATCGGGTTCTCCTTTATCATGATAAATAGCGGTACCGTGACGACGTCCCGGATTATAAAACATCGTGATGAATCGAACAAGAGATGGTCGATCTACGATCGTATGAATGCCGACAACGGTTTGGCCGTCGCTTTCCCGGACAGTGGAAATTCGACGGTGCCCGGATAGACCACGTTGAGGTGCGACAGCCCCAGCGTTTCGATCGCGCTGCGCATGGATGGTGTCAAACGGGGAGAAAGAGTGCGCTTGAACTCGAATCCCAGGAGCTCCGAACCCTGCTCGACGACAAGATCGAGTTCCGCCCCCGTGTGTACGCCCCAAAAGTAACAATGTCGTTCATCGACACGGGACGATCCGATTATCTGCTCCATCGCGAACCCCTCCCACGAAGCTCCCATGATGGGGTGTTCCGCCAGTTGATCGGCGTCAACGATGCCGAGAAGCGTGTGGAGAAGCCCCGAGTCGCGAATGTAGACCTTCGGCGACTTCACCTGCCTCTTTCCGGTGTTGGCGATGAATGGAAGAAGCTGTCTTGTCATGAATGTGTCGCGGAGCACATCCAGCCAGGAGCGTACCGTCGTGTGCGCGACGCCGAGAGAGCCGGCCAGTCTCGACGAGTTCCATACCTGACCGTGATTGTGGGCGGCCATCGTCCAGAACCTGCGCATGGTTCCGGGTGCCAGGTTTATCCCGAGACCGGGCAGATCCCGTTCGAGGTATGTCCGGATGAAGTCCCGCCGCCATGCGTCGCCGGCCCCGTGATCGGGGGCGAGCCGCCAGAACTCTCAGCAATGGGAATATATCGGGCATTCTCTATACCATGAAAATTGAGCGTGTCAAACACAATTTTCCTGGTATTGATAAGCATGTGAACCCCCTCACTCGAAGTGCTTGTACTCCGCCCAGGCGCTGTCGATCGGGACGTGCCGGTCGCGCGCAATGAAGATGTTGAGATTGTTCTCGTAGGGCATGCAGTGCGAGCAGGTATGAACGCCCGCCGGTGTGACGTCGCCGTACGACTCGAAATAGTCCTCGCTGGTTCCGCCGAGCCGGATAAAAGTCGTGACCGGCGTCTGCCCGACTCCCCAGAACCAGTACGAGTTGTGGATGCAGATGACACGCGGAAGCGGGTAGCGCCGCGCGAAGAGCTCGAGCGCCCCGGCTTCGCCGTAGTTCGTGACGAAGGCAACCGTGGCAGGCCGCTCCGGCTCGGGGATCGTCAGGAACGCCTTCGACACGTTCCGCGCGAGATCCTCCCATCCGTGCATGTCCGCGAAGAACTGCGGCAAGTCGGCGAGCTCCTGGTTCTCCGGCGTGCTCGGCGCGGCGCCGAGCGCACGTGAATAGCGAAGGTATGTCTCGACCGGCAGGACCGGCATCGCGAGCGGCGCGAGAATCGCCCCCGACACGAAAAGGAGCCCGGAAAAAACCGATACAACCACGTATCTCCACGGCCGCCGCAGCCCCTCGATTGCAACCCCGCCGCAGGCGAAGAGCATCGGGTAGGCGGCGGCGATGTATTCCGACTTTGTGTGCGGGTTTGAAAGCAGAATCGCGAAAACCGCAAGGAATATGACTCCGACGAAGCGCCACCGCCGGCCCTCCTTGTGAGCCAGGCACCATGCGAGGCCGGGCAGCGAGACGAGGTATGTCAACGGATTCATCGCCAGGAACTGATCGACGAGAAAGCGCCCGCGCGTGAGCGACGAGTACTTGTCCTCCGTCGCGTTTCGCATGAACTCGATATGCGGCCAGCCGTGCAGCGCGTTCCAGATGACGAACGGGGAGAACAGGGCAAGGGCCAGCGCGGCCGCCGCGTAAGGTCCCGGGGTTCCAAGCTGACGGCGCAGCGGACTCGAGAGGAGGATCGCCGCGCCGATTCCGGCGCACATCCAGAGCATGCTCGTTTTGTTGAGGAGCCCCAGGCCGAGGACCAGCCCCAGCACGAGCCACCTTCGCAGGCCGCCATGCTCCGCCGCGCCGAAAAGGGCGTGGACGGCCAGCAGCCAGAACATTATGTCGAAACTGTTCATCGAGAAAAAGGTGTGATAACCCAGCATCTGCGGGGCGGCGATGAAGGCGAGCGACGAAAGAACGATCGCCGCGCGGCCGCCACCCATGCGCCGGGCGAGCAGGCCGATAAGCGCGGCGGACACCCCGGAGAGAATGGCAGGCACGAGGCGGATGGCGAAAACCGATTCTCCGAGGATGCGCCGTACTCCCGCCATGATGAAGATCGAAAGCGGCGGCTGATCCACGTACCCCGCGGCGAGATGCCTGCTGCAGGCGATGTAGTAGAGCTCGTCGCGAAAATAACCGTATCCGCCGAAGGCGTTCACGGCAACATGCACGGCGAGCGCGAGCGCCGCCATCACCAGGATCGTTCCGTCGTGCCGAGGGGGCGGCGGCCCCGCCGATTCCGTCTTCGTCCGGACTTTCCTCATGAGTTCCATTTCATCGAGTACCCCCTTCTCGCGCGTTTCAAAAAATGTCATCGCATCGCCGCCCGGTTACGGATTACTCAGGAGAAAACAATGCGCGGCAAGATTGTTGTCTTTCTGAGGAAACACGAAAGGCGTGACGGGGTGATCGGCCGGGTGGTCAAGAACCACGCCGATACACCAGTTCCTCGTCTGGATCCACGCAGGCGGGGTCCAACGAATCGATGCTATTTTCACATCATGGGGATTTACGCTCACGGTGCGGCTGCCGATCAGGGTAAGGGCATCGTTGATATTCGAAGGCAGGGGTAACCTCAAGTCGATGACGTAAAACCTGACGGTGACATTCTCCGCTCTGCTGAAACCCCGATTTCGAACCCGCGCTTTGATCGTGTTCCTGACGCCCGGGACCGGATCGTCGGGGGCGCCGTTTCCATCGTTGTCGAACCAGATGTCCGGGCTGGATTGCGGCTGAATGCACATCTGAGTGTAGGGAACCATCCCGTTGTCCTGCGGGCAGTCTTTGATCCAGACATCGATCGGTCTAGGCACTAACGTGCCCGCATACTTCAAGTCCCCGTTAATCCGGTCGTAGTAGCTTATATGGGGATCATTACTGTGATCGAGAACGAACGAACCATACAGCCCCACATCATACCCGGGATCAACCGTCTCAAGCGACCATCCGGTTTCGGTCTTCTGCGCGCGCCTCAGCCCACAGGCCAGGTCATAATAGATCACCTGGGGGAGGTTCTGAGTAAGATCCAGTGCGAGCGATACAAAGTTGCCGGCTCCAATATCGCCTTGTTCGAAATCCCAGGTCCCTTCGCCTGTCGGTTGAGCGGGAGTCACCTGAGTCAGGCAACCCGATCCAAGGCACCTCTTCATGCAGTAATGCACGCTTTCAATGCCCATCGTGCTCACTTCCGAGAAAGCCACGTGCGGCTGGTTTGCGGTGTCAAGGGAGAGGGAGAGGTCCTGGATAATAAGATCGGCGTCCCTGATGTATTCCGCCTGCCACTGACCGAGGGTCCTATCATAAATCCCGAGCTTCAAGGTCCTGCCGGCATTATCGAAGAAGAGAATAAGGGGATTCGAACCAATATGGTCGAGCCGGATGGCCGTGGATCTCCCGCTCTGGGACATGCCCTCGTAGAGTTCGACTTCACAACACGATTTGATTATCCAGGTGCCATTCTCCCTGTAGGCCAGCTTCAAATATCCGTTTCCATGGTCATAGTAGCTGATGTAGGGATTGTTGATCTGGTCCACGGCAATGGAAGTGAACATCCCGACGTCCCCCGTCGCGTCAACGGTCTGAATCGTCCAGTGGGATCCATGCCTGACCGCATACTTGAGGTCTTTGTGTGTCGCATCGTAGTAGACGATGTGGGGCTCGTTGTTTCCGTCGACGGCAATCGCACAATATCCGCCTACGCCGGTCGAGTTATCGACCACCGCGATGGATAGATTGTCTCCGTCTATCATGGCGTACTTCAGGATTTGGCGTGTCGCATCGTAGTAGCCGATGTGCGAACGATTATTGAGATCGACGGCAATCGAACTGTATTTGCCGACGTCGCCATGGGAGTCCACCGTGATGGTGCGGATCTGCGCCGGAGCGGGTTCTGGAAGGAGCAGCAGGGCGACAATACAGGCGGTCAGCCTGAGGGCATGAACACCCCTGAAGGTCAATCCGGCATATTGACCATCGCCGGGCAGTCTTTCGCGTTTCATATTTCCTCCTTGTTGAGCCCAATTAAATTCAGAAGGTCATCCGTGCGCCGACCCCCATCCCGTAACGGCGATCGCTTTCCATGGTCAGGTATGGGAATATACGAACTTTGGATATTCCCGCCGCGCGTTCGCCGGCCGGGGGAGACCGGCGGACAGCCACCGCTCCAATTATAAGTGAGGCCGCGCCCGCCGTCCCGAACACCAGCGCAAAATCGTCCCGAAGATCTTTATCGCCGGTCGTGGCGTAGGTTATGGCCACAAGACCCAGGGATACGGCGCCCGCGACCACGCCAAAATAACCGTTCAGGCGATTGGGCCTGCCCGTTGCCAGCGCAATCCCGTTAGCCACGGAAGCTCCAACGTCGACCAACAGCAGGCCGCCCGCGAAAAAGTACGCGGCGGAATAATTCACCCCATCGGCTCGCGCATCCGAATGCGCCGAGGCCAGGCAAAGGGTCAATATCAGCGGCATCACTTTGGTCTTGAACATATTCCTTTTAACCTCTACGTAGCCCGGTCCATGTACCGGGGCGTCCTGAGCCGGAGCGGGGAGATTTTCCTGCACTGTTACATGCGTTAAGAGTCCGAGCCGTCCTGCGCTGCGATCTGCGTGCAGAGCCCGAGCCCTTCCTTACGGCAATCGCTTCCTGCCGGGACGACATTGCCGCCTGCATGGAATGCAGTTTCACCCGGTGCCGGCTTGCCGGTCTCTCTCGCTTGTGAGAATATCCCTTTTGTTCTTGTGGCTCATTATACATGAAGGCGATTCATGGAGGGAAGATTAAAAATGATCGGGAAATGGCCGGATATATATCGACCAGGGGGGGGGTAAATCGACCGATGATATCAAAAACAGGCGCCTTTTCGAACCGATCGGAAACTTCCCACCGGCGGAGTGCGAGGAGGTGAATTATCGCAGTCAGGAGACTTCAGCCATGGTGGCCGCAGTCACATAACCAAGTCTCCGGAAAAACCGGGGCGATTCAATCCTGTCTCTCTCCATTTCACAGAGGGTGCCGTATATAACTCCAGCCTGTTACACACGTTTTCTCGCAGTTCTATACATGACTACCGCCGATGATAGGATCACAGCTAGTACTAGGATCGTTACTACAGGAGTCGTGAAGAGAGGTACCGGTACAGGTTCGATTATACTGATGGTCTGTAAGCAAGTATCAAAGAGCGCATTATCTATCGTCCAGGCTATCAGCGTGAGTTCGTCAGAGTCACCGACTTCCGCATTGCCGGCATCGATAATGCCGTAAATGTCTATTAATTCACCTCCGGGAACGTTTTCAACAATGCCAGACTGGTTGATGGGCTCGCCGACACTGCCGATGCTCGTGATGACATAGTTAT
Source organism: Candidatus Krumholzibacteriota bacterium (assembly GCA_041309605.1). GTDB lineage: Bacteria > Krumholzibacteriota > Krumholzibacteriia > Krumholzibacteriales > Krumholzibacteriaceae > JALOPX01. Next base: position 18,211 of record JBFYZH010000080.1, on the reverse strand, counting down.
ACGATGTTGGCGGAGCGCAAGGATCGCCGTTGCAAATCGAGAACGGTATATATGCTGCATTCTGGCCCTGATCTACAAAAAACAGCGAGTTGGACATGACGTAGAGCGCGGGAGGAGATTCAATAACCTCGAAGTCGACCATCGTCGTGCTGTAGTGGGGCACCCCTCCATACATGTTGGGATCCTCGCAGTCGCCGCAGTCGGGGGCGCAGATCCCCGCCGGATCGGTGAACGCCATCACGACGATCACTGTGTTCGTGGTGCCTATGACCGCTTCGCACGGCACCGTGACGGAGACCGTCTGCCACCAAAGGGAGCCCGAATCGAGGATCCGGGCCGTATTGAACACTGGGTCTCCTATGACCGTCCATCCAAGCATATCGTCGACATGGACACAGAAGGTGTCGGCATCGGGGCAACTGCCCGAGATAAATCCGAAGTTTGTTGGGGCGATCTCATACTCCCAGGTCTCTCCCCTTATGACGTACTGGACTCCTGCGGGTAAGGCGACGTTGAACGCCGGCTCTCCATTCTTTTCACATAACCGATAAATATAGTAATCTCCTCTTTGCGAACATTTCCCATTATTTGTCATTGTGTATCCTACAAATTCGTATGTTCTATTAGATGCTTCAGGCTTGTCGATATCGTACACAATATCTCTATCTATAATATCGGTTCCGGTGAAACTCCATTCCACCAGTGTATATTCTCCCTCATCGACAGTAATATAACTGATGCTAGTGGGCGTTGGATTCGGATTCTCCAGAGTTAAATCAGGTGGAATCATTTCCTTAACGGTTAGACTCGTCGGAATATTTGTCTCATCAATATCGAGAGACGCAATTATTCTATTATTTCCGTTGGGCAAAATTTCTATTTTCCTTTTTCCCTCAGCTCCCGTTACTTTTTCACCTTCACAGGACGGGCCATATGTCACATGTACTCGCAATGAAGCCCCGTTGGATGTTATAGTTGTATCAGTACCATTTCGACATATCACATCCTTCCACAAAAGGGCATCATTAGAAGACAAATTGTCTATATCTGAAACCGTCATTCTAAGATGGACATCTTTCGCTACCATTCCGGGGATCTTTCCTTTAAAAATCAATATCGTACCTTCTATTTGATCCGCGTGGTGTCCCGCGGCTACTTCATCTTGAACTTCCGAATATCCCCATGTGGAGATATTTTCTTGTCCTGTAACACCTATGCCAACACGAGGATCTGATTCACCCCACCCACCTTCCCCAAAATTATCGGCATCTCTTAGAACTATTAACTCCTTGATTTCTACAATGACATCTACTTCCTGTTGCTGTGCCATTACTAGCGAATCAGGTCCAATCGCCAGACTAATGATTAACAATACTAATGGCAACAACCACAGCCAATTGCGCTTTACGCTGAAATCAGGATTACGAGACATGATGACCAACCTTTCTTCGGCTGCAAAGCAGCGGCACGGCCAACGGGCCGATAAGAATCGGCGAATTTCCCGAACAGATACTGTGGATTTAGTGTCCACACGGGATGTTCTTTGCTTATCAGGCGAATAAATGCATGCAGACCATTGCTGGAAAGTACCTGTTTGTGCACATGCGTGTTGAGTTTTGATCCCATCGAAATACCTCGATGCAATCCGAACCCAAACGGCCCACTGTAATAATATAAATATTGTTTTCCGCTTGATAGGAACTTACTCTACCATAATTGATAATTATAATCAAGCAATTTCTCTTCAATATATGGGAACAGGAACAGACATCGTGACCCCCCTGTTCTAGCAGAGAGGCTTTTATGCGTCAGCAAAGAGATATGGGAAGAGATGCTGAATTTTATGGGAGGGGTGGTGGAGCCGGGTAGCGGCATGGAGATGTTGTTTCCATGTTTAATAAGCCCTGTCAAAAATATAAACCAAATAATCTATCGCTGAAAGTGATAATACGGCACCGGGTAGAATCAGGCAAGGCTGGAAGGGCGACGTTCACGTTGGCGCAGAGCGCCGGCAATGAGTTCGATGGGACGTGTGCCGCCCCTGGTCCGGGAACGATTCTATTCGCGTTTGTTCAGCGCCTGCTCGAGCGCCTCGATACTGTTCTTATACCCTTCGGGCATCGGCAGGATATCCTCGGGGATGAATCTGTTCATCGCTGCGAAAAGGGCCCTGGCGGGCTCGATCCCGCCCTGCTCAACATGCTGATAGGCCAGCATTATGAAGGAAGCCCGGTAATTTTGCAGCATGCCGGACACCCTCGGCATATCGGTGTCGCGGAGCGCAGGTAGAGCCTTAAAATTGTTTTCGTCTAGAAGGAGCCCGCTCGTCGCCTCGGCGTCCACCTTTACCGGCGGCGCGAACGGCAGGAGTCGACTGGCAATGCCGCATAGCTGAATATTCTCCTCGAGCCCTTCCCACACTTGCGGGGAGCACCCTGAAGAGAAGTAGATCGGGCGTCGCCATTGATTTGTCATCACGATATCCGCGAGAACGGCCCGTCCCGCGCTGAGGAGCGAGGGCGTATCCCCGCGGCCGAGGTCCGGGGAGAGCTCCCATTCCACCGCCGTTTGATCGATGCCGCTTGCTTTCCTTATGTCCTCCGGGCCCGGTATGCGAATGACGTTCTTTTTCCATTTATACGGATGCATCGATTCGATCTGCCGATCGCTCCAGCTGATCGGCGCGGGCGCCGTGACGCCGGCCGCCCCCTGCTTCAGCAGGGCGACAAACCACGGCCGGTCGAGAAGGGCCAGCGGGATCACAGTGACGTCGGTCCGGTACCCTTCGACGCACTGGAGATACTCGGCAGGATTGGTGTCGGAATCGCCGCCGGTGAATAAAATCGCGTCCTTTGCGCACGAACGGAGGAGATTACGGCCGAATTCGATCATCCAGTCGGGGTAGCCGCCCTTGAGCCTCCCGGCCCGGAACTGCTCCGCAGCTAGCCCGGCATCGCCCCGGTGCATTTCGTCGCGCGCCCGCGCGCCGTGCTCGGCTCCGATGAAGTAGTACGCGTTTCCGAGGCGGGGGTCGAGCTCCACGGCTTTTTCGAGATAGCGGAGAACCTCGTCAGATTTGTCGCGCCCGAAACCGGTCAGTGGCACGGAGTCATAGCAGAGGTAGTGAAGATAGTAGCCAAGGTAATAGTATATTTCGGCATCGTCCGGGGATTCCGCGAGAGCCTGCTTAAGATATTCGATGGCGGCGGGGTAGTCAGCCTCCTCGAACCGGGCAATCGCCTTTTCCTTGAGCGTTTCCTCACCGCAAAACGCGCCTGTGAACGGAGCCGAGGCAAAAACGGCGAAGACCGCGACGAGGGCGCACTTTGCCGAAAATACTAACGATGCATTCCGTTTATTCATTTTGCCCCCCACGATCCGTGGCGCCAGACCAGGGCCCCGATGTTCGTCGCGCCCTCGCAGAGCGCGATCGCCTTTTTAAGCTCGTACTGGGAGAGCGACGTATTTTCGTCGGACTCCCCGCCTGTATAGTATTTCCGCAGAAGAGGGAGGGCCCTTCGATCGCCGAGCTGGCCGAGCGCCCAGACCGCGTGATTTTTGTCGTGATATGTATGCTGCTCCGATTCGACAAGGGCCATGAGAGCGGCGACCTTGTCGCCCGGATGCTCCCGAAGCGCCTTTTCGCCGATTGAATGAACCCCGTGCCCGATGATGAAGCAGACGGCCAGGAAGGAGATCACAAGGAAGCCGAGGCCGAAGTAAAAAAAGCGCATGAGCCGTTTGCCGATTCGTGCGGGGTTCCAGGGCGATGGTTTATCGAGAGTTTGGGACATAACATCTCCTTTGAATTAGACTCCGGTGGTACCAGCCGCATGTCCTTTGCCGGTTTTTCGCTCATAATGTCGCCGTATACCGCCAAGAACAATCCCAGAACCGTCACAAACATGACCCTCCGGCAGTATTTCGCCAAACCCTTTCCAATGCTATGGACAGCATCCACGCCGCAATCATAGGCGCAACGAAGTTAGCCAGAAATCACACTATCACCCTTGTCCCACCAGTTTTTAATTGAATCTGTTATCCTGCTTATTTCAGTGTCATCATTAACTCGATTAATCATAAAAGCATTATTTCCGAAACCGTTGAATGAAGCCCCCAAATGCCATATTTCATCGTCGATGACTAAGAACCTGTCGTGACAGTCTGTTACGATTCTTGCATCAACATTGGGATGAGTTTTCTTTGCTGATTCTAATAATCGTGGAAATATTGGTTTCTTGTTCTCGGTAAGGAAGCTGTACATCAAGTTTGTTATCAAGTGATAAAATGTAATCAAACACAACTTCATCAAGATAATTATCGACAATAATCAATCTAGAAGTTGCGCGTTTCATTAAATTGAACACAGTACTTAAAGCACGATATTCCTGTCCAGGCTCAAAAAAGTATTGACGCCTTTGTTTGTTATCACGCAGAAATGACGGATCAATCGAATTGAGTACTTCTTCTATTATCTGAATACGCCTTTTTACTATTTCGCAATGTGTATCATTAACATAACCAGATTTTGTTCTTCCCCATATACCAATTCGTTCTTTAATTCTTCGGTCATATATTCGCCAAATATCTGATTGTGGAGGAAGAATTGTCCTGACAGCATTATCGAGCTCACTCATTTGTAACATGGCTTCGCGAATAGTTAATAAGTATTTCTGGCACCTTTCAAACAGGGTTATAGCATCATCGTAGACTATTTCAATTTTCCGCGTTATTTCGGGAGGGTTCATATTCTTTTATACCTGGCTGACGTAAGCATCAGCTGTTGGCCACCGCCTCGTTGCAGCCTCAAATCTCTAGCTGCAATTGTGCGGGCTTTGACCTATGTTCCGCTTCAGTCGCACGCCAGACCTTATCTGGCAGCAGCATACGCTGACTAGGGCATGGGTCAATAGCGACTGGTTCGCTGACTTACACCTGAAGTGCCGTGACAGCACTGACAAACCGCGCCCAGTCTCCCTTAGTATCGATAAAGAAAGAATGCTCCGATCCGAACGTGGACTCCGTTGCTTTTCTGTACGGAGCGTATCTTTCCTGCATCGTAAGGTAGAGATAGACCCAACCGCGTTCCTCAACTGTTTTCCGATAGCGTGAGTACTTAGAGTCGCTATCACCGAATGAGCCTCGGGCTTTGAGTTCGATGGCGGCTCTGCCAACTAGTAGATCTATTCTTGCTCTACCACCCAGAGAAACCTGATCTCGAATCTCCGGGTGATAGCCGACAGCTCTCAACTCCTGCGAAAGACAGTATCGAATCGTCTGCTCGAAAACCCAACCGTTGAGGCCCGCGGCGCCTGGTTTTCTGCCTTCTGCAATATCTAGGGACGAAAGCTTCTCTTCCGCCTTCTTCAGTGAATCTTCGTACAGAGAAACTATTCCAGCTTCGGTGAAGTCCATTCTGTACCCTAACGTCAGTTGAATGTAGATTTAGGTCTTTCGATTCTCTGTCTCCCATGGGTGTGTTTCAAAAAACGCCTCATCTTCTCGATGCGCCTGCAATATAAGTTGCTTGCGCTCAAGGAAAATGCGATCACGAAGGCTGAAAAACGTTTCAAGGGAATCTGGTGCATCAAAAGAAAAGCTCGGCCGATATCGGTTTTTAAAACCGTTGCACGCGGTGCAAGCTAAGACGCGGTTGGAGCTGCTGTCTCGCCAATTACTAGAAATGCCCAGCTCTTTGCAAATGCTAACTGGAATTACGTGATCTAAAGTCATTTCCAGCCAGTTTCCATATGAAGTTGTGAAATCAACTCTTTCACAGAAAGCACATCGTGTTTGCTTTGTAATGCGCATGAAATCGAGCCCATAACCTCTGCGACAATTAGTTCCTCTCGGAATCGGAAGGAATGACTTGCCATCATAAGGATAGTCATCAAAAGGCTTCATAATGCGAATTCACCTCAAATAGACCTAAGTCAGGAATCACCGGCGAATCTCAGTGCTTCCGGTGTTTGCTGGTTTTGTCCTGCCCAAGTTTTTTCCTGGCCGGGCGAACTTTATATAGATCTTGATCCTCTTTGACAAGGCTTGCCGTTTCCGTTGCCATTTTTTCAAACAGGAGTTTCACGTTTGAAAAAAGATCGCCGGTCTCCGCTTTCATGTAGCGCGCAACCATTCTGCAATATTCCGGATCAATCTCAACACCGATGCTGTTTCGATCTGTCCGCAGAGCCGCGACCATCGTGGTTCCTGACCCACAAAAGGGATCCATCACAGTATCACCTGTGAAAGAGAACATGCGAACAAGACGTGTGGCCAGTTCCAATGGGAACGGTGCGGGATGTTTTTTAGTGGATGCCCCTGTGATATTCCATATCTGTTGAAACCACAGATTAAAGTCTTTTTTACCGATTCGGCTTGTGTCTCGCTGCGCCATTGTCGGCTTCCTGTACCCGCCCGGTTTCCGCTGCATCAGGATGAATTCCATGTCATTTTTAATGATTGCGTTCGGCTCGTAGGGTTTCCCGAGAAACTTGGATCCGTTTGTGACCTCATAGGAAGCGTTGGAGATCTTGTGCCAGATGATCGGGTTCAGATTGTCGAACCCGATGCGCCGGCAAATGACGCAGATGTCGGAGTGAAGCGGAAAAACCAGGTGGCGTCCGAAATCTCGTCTCGCAACACAGACATCCCCGACAACGCACACCAGGCGGCCACCGGGAACAAGGATTCGGAATACGTGGCGCCAAACCTTCTCCAATTCGAACAGGAATGCTTCATAGTCCTCAATGTGTCCGAGCTGATCAGGATTTTCGTTGTACCGTTTGAGATTCCAGTAGGGAGGCGAGGTCACAACGAGGTGAACCGAATCATCATCAATGAATGAGAGGTCACGCGAATCCCCGTTAATCAGCCTGTGAATAGTTGTTGTTTTCATAAAGTCACACAAACGCCGACAAATGAGCCGACAGGACCCTGGCAAAGCGTTCAAGAGAAAGGTCATCTGCCGGTGTTGAATAACGGCCATTGATTCCACCGTCAGCCGCCGATGCTATAAAAGCCGCTGCAGTATAGTGACGCTCAAGCACGAGTTTCCTGCAGAAAAGCTCATAGCGACGGAGATACGAAGCACCCACGAATTCCGGAAACACATTGAAGTGGGGTTCCTTCACCTTGACCGGTCGGTTGGATGCCGCGCAGTCTTCCAACATGAAGAAATATCCCAGAAATGGTTGGGGGCTTGCCAGATAAGCACCTTCCCGGTAAGCAGTCCACAGATCGAGGGCGCTTCCCATCGCCTCTTCAGTCCGATTGTTGAAGTTGTTGCCGAAAGATGGTCCGACCTGTGATTTCGCCTCGATGGCAACGAGAAGTGTGTCATCACGCACGACCAGCAGATCCCATTCTTTGGTGGGGCGGAAGAATCCCGGAAGCTCGACCGCCTTCTTCCTGAATACGCACCGCTCGGGAATACCGGAATCCACGATGAGTTCCGTGAAAAGATCGATGAACCCATTCATCTGTGCGCCGCCGGTCACGGCACTGCGCAATCCCTGGTCAGTTTTCCCGGTTTTATTCTGCTTGTCTCTCTGTCCCGCCCGTGTCTTCCAGTAATGGGCCACCGCCCCGCCGGTGCGCTCTGGCAGAGTACACAATATATCGTCCTGTTTCATGAACGCAGGCTATCAGACTTCCCGATCTTTTTCAAATGGTTAACCGTCACTTTACGAGCTATATCGGTCTTACACCACGGGAACGATCGAGCGGGCTCACCTGTCGCCTTGGTGCCATCTTAAAGCGCGGTGATTCCTACATTAGAATGTTCCTTATCCATGGAGCCCGCTTTGTCCTCTAGGCCGAAAAGAGACGTGAGCATCCCACAGTTCCATTCAGACCTGGGCACTCAAAATCGAACAATCCCGCGGTGACAATAAGGTCGCTGTCACCCTTGCCAACAAGTTCGCTCGTATCACTTGGGCCGTCTGGAGCGATGATCACACCTTCCGAAATCTCCATCCCGGAGGTTATTGAATGATGCAATTTTGAATCCATACCTCGGGCTGCACTGAGAATCAGAATCAGGAAGAATGGTGCGCCGGTTCTGGCCGGATCGAGGGTAAGCCAATAACTCTAGTGGCTTACAAAGCCGTGCAATCGATTGGTTCAGCGCGCGTGGTTCTATAGTGGCCCGGAAAATATTTACTCTCCAAAATCAGAGGCCGGAGATACAACTGCAGTCAGATACCCGATCGCCATCGAAAACAAAATAACTATTATTTGAGGAGTTCAGATATGACGATTAGACCGCATATGGCTCTATCTATATTCCAAATTCGGGGTCCCCGCACGTTGACGACTATTTCTGTTTAACAGCGTCGCAATCTTCCATGCGGGTGAATCTACGTAAATGACGAATTTGTTGCCTTCTTCCAATTTAGGCTGTGGCATTTGAATCCGTCCGCCGTCACAGGATATGAAAATAAAGGTCTCCAGCACCGTCATCAGGTAGCACGCTTTGACGATATACTTTCGGCCTCTTTGGTCCGAGAATCCATCCATCCACGACTCATGATATTCTTCAACAGGCTCGGCTCTGACTATCGTGAATTCTGGAAACTGTTTATGATACAGTGGTTCCCATTCCTCGGGCTCCACCCATTGTGATGAGTCATCCAGAAGATTATGCATTCGATGTAACGGGGGTTTTCCGATGCCAAGCCGTTCTCGCCACATGAGTTCTACCATTTCTTCTGGAGCGCACTTGGTCATTGGTGTGTTTGTATCTCCAATCCGCGTATAGATCACTCCATTACGCAAGCACTTCTTCTTGTCATTAGTTTGTTTGTCCTTGGTTAGATAAAAAGGTTTGTCAGGGCGATTTCGAATTAAAATAACCGTCACAACATGGTTATCAATTTTATGATCTTTAACATTAAGAGTGGGGATTCTATTCAAGTTTGCACTGCTAAGCATATCGTGTATATCAGCGTTGTTTTTCTTATTAGGATCCGTTTCGACTCCTGTGACTGTTCCTTCATTGGCTACTCCGTAAACAAGGAATCGCTCTCCATCTGCCAGGGAATTACATAAACAGAGAATATCGTGAAGTAATGTCACGTTGTCATAAGGAAATTCGCGTTTCCGGTCAAATGATTCCGATTCATCTTGGTTAAAAAGCAAATTCAATTCATAATCACTCATTGTTTTATGCGATCTAGAAATTATGACTTCCACGAATAATAGGCTGACCTCTATAATCGAGGATCAGCTCTTAGGAAGCAGGCAGGGGCCTCATAATGGTACCATCCATTAACTTTATCGCGGAGGTCAGCCGTGAAACATTATACCACGCTTTTCGTCGGTTTGGATGTCCATAAAGAATTTATTTCCGTTGCTTATGCTCCCGACTCCAGTCCCGAAAGGATCTGTATGTAAACAAATCACGAATATTTATTGACTGCGGAAGTCATATCAACGTTCGAAATGAGCGATAAACATGGGAATGCTGGTGGTTGCCTGCAAAGCCCCATTCAAGAAAACGTTTTAAGTTCGTACGGTTCATACTCTGTTATGATACTCAAAGTGAAACATCAACCGCGCCGTTTAGCGGCGGGGGCATGCAGTTGTTAATCAATCTTGTTTTCATAGTCACCTGGTTCTAGAGGTTTCCTGTTGACGGCGCGCAGCAGACGGAACAGACGGTAGCGCGAGGTCGGATGGAGATTCTCAGCTAGCACCTCCGTCTCCGCGCCCATAAATAGCGGCGTGGCGTTGCACCGGCCTTCGACCAGCAACCTGAGGAGGTCGGAATGCCGCACGAGGTAACAGTCACCCTCTCGGTCGCGAGTTCCAACTCCGCGATTTACGAGGTCGTTGTGAAGCGTGACGAATTCCTTTGGTTCGCAATTGAGTTGAAATAGGCCCAAAAGCGAGTAGTTGTGAATACGTTCCTCAACGAACACGCTCCAGAGTCTCATAGTCTGAACTATTGGTGAAGCGATGCGCCACCGCTCGTCTAGAGGCGTCTCGTCGCGAAGCGCGAGAACTTCTTCGCAGAATGTCCGCTGGAACAAAGAGAGGCACGGTGTGGCGACCTCGAAGTCTCGGTCGGCCACTTGTTCCTCGCCACTGAAACTCCACAGGCCACCGTGATATGCGGCCCTGACATCCCTCCGCATGCACAACACATCGCCGCTGGAAAAGCGAGTTATGAAATGAAGGCAGAGGCTATGCGGGATGTGGTTGACCGATGGATCTAGACTACCGAATTCAGACCTAACCGAGGAGTCGCTTTTCAGAAAAGGCAGTACCGATCTAAGGGTAAAGTAATCGGTGCGTTCTGTTTCAAGGGATAGGTGTGGACTGTCAGACGTGATGTACGAGGTGCCGACCAAGGCGAACTTCACGCCGTTCGGAGGATCGAACTCCTTCAAACCACCCGCCCGAGTAGACAGCTCAGCTGTCTCGTACTTTGTTTGCCGGTCTATGAGATCTACGTCGGCAGGATCCCATCCGAGGAGCTCAAGAGCGGCGCGCGAGTTCAACTGAGGATGTGGGATAGTCTCAATTGCCTGACCAACAACGAGATAGTGCTCATTGGATCGGCGAGCCGCTGCGGAGGCATCATTGTCTGGATCGCGCAATGACAGTTCCCACGCTGTGAATCCCTTGATCTGAGAAGCCCTGACGGTATTGAACAGAGCGACTCCTCCTATCAGCAACGTGATACTGCCGAATGCAACAACTGAAGGCCAAGGATAGATTCCCGTTATAGCTCCTAACGCAAAGCCGGTTGCCCATAAACCCAGGCTTGAGAGCGATGCGCCTCGAAGGGTCTTCATCCCACCCCTGAGCAGAACACGTAGCGTTTCGTTCATTCGCCTTCTCCCTGGCTGGTCTGTTGCTAAGCTGCCTAACATCACTTCAGCCGCGGACTTTGCCCAAGCAGGGACTGTGACAGGAAAGACTCCGATGGCTGCAAGTTAGGTGATTTTACCAATTACATTACTTGATATTTTCAGTGATTGTTCAGCGTCAATATAAATTCCCGTTCGGCCGGGAGATTTAATTGTCGTTGATCACAGTGATGGCATTTCCCTCACAGTATCCTCCAGAAATAGTGGTCAACCCGCCTCTTTTGGGTTAGAAAGAAGTTGTTGGTACAAACAGTTCTAACCTTCGGGAGGACAGAGATGACCGCACTGCAACGTGCTTCAGCCTCCAATAAAGATCACAAACGGAAATCTGGCAATCAGCGTTTGATCGATCACACCCATTCCAGCACAATCGGCATCTCCAATTACCTGTTATAAGGAATTCTCTCAATCCGAAGAGTTGTTAAAGTTGCTTGCATCCTTGAGACCCTCCCTTAGGATTTTCAAGAAAGTTTCGTTTCTGACCTCAGCATCTCGAAGGAGAGCGTCGTATGATAAGACAAATAGCCCAACAGGAATCTCGTCTTTGGACTCTAAGTCTTTAATGATCGGGTGGTCCTTATAATACAGATCGCCCTGAGAAAACAGATGGATGAACCGTTCTTCCAGAAGAGACCGGCGGAACTCGTCGTCAAACTCTGTGACGCCGTAGAACCAAACTCTCTGAATCCTGTCTGGGTAGTACTCAATTAGGCGCCGCGCTCGTTGCTTAAGCTGACTGACAACTTCTTCCTTCCGTGCAAGATTGATTCCGAATTTCTTTAGCTCGATGATCACAACGTCCACTTTCTCGGTAGTAGCGGGATCTGACGAGAAAATAATCGCAATGTCCGGACGCCCATCATCCTTTCTGGAAGGATAAGCAGGATTCGCAAGTTCATCGAATATTTTAGTAATTTCGAAATCGCTGAGTATAACGGAATATGACATGTATTTGTCGTCCAATAGCCAGGTATTATTGGTGAAGACGTCGTTGATGAACTGGTCCTGGTGAAGGCGCATACGTTTGGGCACGATAATTTTATGGATGTCAGTCTCTGAGTTCGACGGTGAAATCTGTTTTAGCTTATTGATAATGATGTTTCGGTAGAGCACATACTCAGTCAATAATCGAGATGATACCTCAAGAGATCTTTCGAATTGCTGATCGCTGAGGGATGCTGCCTCTAGTATCTCTTTCTGCGCTGCAAAGAATTTCCGCTGTGCATCGTCTATGGACCGATCACGGTCGACAAGTCCAACGCTATTTGTGTCGAAGTACCCCTGTAAGTGAGGATACTGAGTTGTAATCTGCTCGTGAACCTCATCATTCTTCCGCCGGATCTCTGGTAACTCCGAGTTGATAATTTCGGCGACCTTGTTACGGAAAAACCTCCGAATTGACCGAAGGGTTGACTCATCGAGATCCAATGCATCTCGAGAAGTGTTTGTCTTACCAGTGAAATAGTTAGACATGAGCAGAAAGAAGGCCTGATACTCTCCTGGCAGTGCTCCGCGAGAGAGAATGTCTACTGGTATGGTGCGTCCGTCAGCGCATATAGACGTTACGATTGCAGGAGAATTAAAGTCCTTTCGTATAGAATATAGCAAACAAAATTCGGCAAATAAATCGACACCTAGCTCTCCAAACCGTATCTCTTTAAGTTGAGGCAAATCATCTGTTGTCAATTGAGCACATGAATTGACAAAATCATAATCAGGATTAGGATCATCAGTTACTAGTACGAAATCAATGGATAATAATCGATTTTCAATTTTATACTGATACAGGCGAGGAAAGAAGCGTCCTAGAACCGATTGCTTCAATACGGCGGGAACCAGGTAATCATAAGACTTGACTCGCTCCTTTCGGTAACCTACGAACTCTAAAACAGTTTTCCTGGCTGGTGATTCCTCTGAAATTAAACTGGATTCGCCACGGAAATCCTCAGAAAACGCAAACGAACGCAAATAGCCCTCAAATTGGCTGCGTACATTGACAGAACGAAAATAGTTCAGGAATACCAAACGGCCGACACCTTTATGCTGTTCTTCATCCTTCTCAAGAAGCTTCGAAAACCTTGCAAAGTTCTTTTCGTTGAAGCCGTCTCCGTTATCAGTCACCGTAATACGAAGGGTATCAGGGTCTGTGAAAGAAGACATGCACACGGAGATGATGATTGTGGTCGCGTTTGCATCGATGGAGTTCGCGATTGCCTCAAAATAGACAGTCTCAAGTGATGGATTCGGAAAGAAGAGTCCTACTGCATTCGAGATGTTTACTTCCATTTGACATTACCCCTTAATTGCATGGTAATAATTGAAAATAATCTAAATTAATGTATTGTGCACTCGCTTATTCAATACTATCTAATTTCAGCATAACGCCAGCTTCACCTGCGAACACATCTGCTATTCTCAATAGGTGACAATAGCGCTCGGTAGGTGTAAGTAACGGTTAGGTTCCACGATAATCAGATACGAATTTTTGAACAAATAACAACATCATTCTGACTTGGTCTATATCATACTTTTGATAATTTCCATGTGCCGCATTATTTCTTAAATCACCCCAGCTCGTTATTTGTTTTTGAATTAATTTATCGTATACGAATGCTTTTGCACATTCCACATTGAGGACTTCCATGTTTAAAGGCTTGCCGTCACTATTTGTCACATTAATCGAATTATTTAGAGCCAATTTTCTAAGGTTGTTTTCAAGGACAGAGCCTACTATTACAGCTGATGCATCTTTATATTTATTATCAAGGAGATATTCAGACATCTCAAGGAAATCGGCAAAGATATCAGCTTGGACTATTTCTTTAAATTCTTTGTATAGCCCCGTGTTGAATTCATGCTCAATTGCTTTAATGATTCCATTCATAGCTGAGATGTGGCTAGAATAATGAGCATGTATAAGATAGAAATTCTCGGTGGCTCTTAAGTCGGCATAGTGTTTTAAATGTTGGCTAGTCGTGCCATAAAGTTTTCTAATAATTTCACCTATACGACTAACCCAGGCAGAAGTTTCAGTAATCTGGCCGGGATTTAAGTGATCTGAGGCTCTTCCTGCAAGAGCAGCGATACCATCACCAATTCTAACTAAATCCGAAATCTCATCACCAATTGCTTTGGCTAATTTATCTGTCACCATATTCTCCTTCAATGGAACATAATGTATGTTGAACTATGATATCAGATATCATTGCAAGCTCTGCGGTGTATCCAATACCGCCTTTTCATTGTACACTCGGTAACTTATTAAATCGATCTTTTACCACTTGATCCGTAATAATCCTTTCAAGATAAACTTCGAGCGCTCGCAGTCTATCCGGATATGCATGGCGAACATTTCCTGAATCTCGTTCGACGGATTCCGAATCCCTATGCCGCCTCCTGTCCCGTACTTAAACATTAGAATAAACGAGTCCTTGAAATCTGAAACTACCACGGTCGCGTAATATTGTCAACCGCTTGGGCGAGCCGGCAATGGACATTGTTTGCCGAACATATCATGCCTGAAATAGACGCCGAAAGGACTCGGATTTTGTGCTGGAATTCTTTGGTTGCGTGCGGCAGGTAATCCTGCTATCTAATGCTGGACTGGGCTTTGCGCTTGGAAGCCCTATGGCACTGAAGTAAAAGGACCTTTTCACCATGACTGAAATCAACGGCAAAGCTGGCGAGCTCTTTTTCGGGCATTTCCCACTCACCGCAGGCGATCCGGACAAAGATCTCCTGAAAGCCGTCGTCCTTCATTTCAGCAAGCTCCCCTACGAAAACCTCACCAAGATCATAAGCAAGTTCACATACGACGATCCCGACGAAAGGCTCTGCGGCCCCGAGGAAGTCCTCAAAGGATTCATAGAGAACAACACGGGAGGGACCTGCTTTTCACTGACATGGTGCCTGGGATCGATACTTTCGGGGGTCGGATTCAGATGCTACCCGGTGATGGCCGACATGAAGAGGGCCAACATCCACTGCGCCCTCGTCGTCCATGTCGACAACAAAAGATTTATCGTCGATCCGGGATACCTTCTCGGCGAACCGGTCGAACTGACCAGCCGCCCGGCCGCCGTCATGACCACCTTCGGAAAGGTGGAACTGCGGCCCAGGGGCGATACCGGGTACGATCTTTTCACGATAACCGGGGATGATCGCAAGTGGCGCTACAGGGTGCGAACGACGCCGGTTCCCGGTAACCTGTTCCTCAAGTACTGGAAGGAATCGTTCTCCTTGCCGATGATGAACTCGATACAGCTTACAAGGCTCACCGACGACGGCCACCTCTATATAAGGAACCATCACCTGCGGCTTAGCCGCGAAGGCGCGAAGATCAACGAAAACATCAGGCAGGATCTCGAATCGAGGATCGAAAGGGAATTCGGGATTCCATCGTCAATCGTCGCCGAGGCGAACGAGTATATCGAGAGGATGAAGAGCGAATGGCGCATCCGAAAGCCGGAGCCCCGAAGGAAGGCGCTCCTGTAAAATATTTCGCGGCGATCCTCGCCGGGGAACGCTTCACCAGGCGCGGCGAGCTGTTGAGCCGTCTTGAAGGGCTTCTGGGGGAAATCGACTATGAAGGCCGGCCGAAGCCGTTCGACATGACCGACTATTACGAGGACGAGATGGGCCCGTCGATCAAAAGGACGATCGTCTCGTTCTCCAGGCCGGGCGAAGCCCCGGATCTGCCGAGAGTCAAATTAGCGACGGCGGCCCTCGAAGAAGAGTTCGGCACCAAAGAAGGAAGGACGGTCAACATCGACCCTGGGTATATCGATTATTTCAAGACGGTGCTAGCTTCATTTAAAGAAGGGCCGCAGAAGATTTACCTTGGGGCTGGTGTCTATGCCGATCCGGTCCTGATGTACCAGGACGGCGCCTGGAACGTTCTCCCCTGGACCTTCCCCGATTTCAGGGACGGCCGTTACATGGACGATTTCGACGCGATCCGCAGGCTCTACAGGGCCGCCCGGCGCAAATAAACTACGCCGTTACTCACCCGGTTCGTCGATAAGGCAGCAGGATCCGGGACCAGACCGGCGATGGTCGTCGTCAAGCATACATTCGTCGAGGGGGTGCGGTTCCATCCGCACCTGCATGCGCTCGCCGAGAAGCTCTCGCGTCACCCGAGTTCGTTCTTGTTCTTCCGGGCATACAGCTTGCTCATCATGAACGGCTCCGCCCTTCCTTTCATGAACACCCGGTACGAATAGTTGATCCATTTCTCGACGCGTTCTACATGATCGGAGTTGATGATCGTCGAGCGGTGTATCCTTATGAACCTCCGCCTGGGCAGCCTGGCTTCCCACTCTTTCATGGTCTTGTGTGCGAGCACCCTCTTCATTGCGATCGTAGTGATCTCCGAGTAGTCGGCCTCAGCCGTGATGGCGAGGATCGAACTCACCTTTATGAACACGTACTTGTCCCTGAACCTCAGAAATACCGAGTCTTCGTAACCGAGCGGCGCGGGTTCTTTCCCCCCGTTCCTCCTGCCTGAGCCTATACGCTCGAGGGATTTTCTCAGGCGTCCGGGATCCACCGGTTTCAGCAGGTAGTCAATCGCGTTTACCTCGAACGCCCTGATAGCGTACTTGTCATATGCGGTGACGAATATTACTTCTACGCTCCCCGGTATCCTTTCCAGTAATTCGAATCCTGATTCCCCTGGAAACTCTATATCCAGAAAAACGATGTCCGGATTGTCGGAACGGATCTTTCTCTCCGCCTCCGACAGGGTCGCCGCCTCTCCAACCACGTCCACACCTCCGACCCTTTCCAGCATCCTGCGAAGGTCCGCCCTCGCCAGCTCCTCGTCGTCGATTATGATCGCTTTCAAGTCCATCGCCATTGTCTATCCCCGGTGGTCCGGCAGCGAGATCCGGGCGTGCACTCTGCCTGACTCTTCGAATATATCGAAGCTATACGAGCCGGGATATAATACGTCCAGCCTCTTTTCCATGTTGCAGAGGCCCACTCCAACACCGTCTTCTCTGCCCGACCCGCTTCCCAGGCGCCCGTTGTTCACGACCTCCACGACCAGTGTCCCATCCTCCCTGATATCCGAGTTTATATCTATTACCAGGGGTGCATCTTTCATCCTGAATCCGTGCTTGACGGCATTTTCGACCAGGGTGTTGAGCATGAAGCCTGGAACGATACGCTCCCTTGATGCGTCATCTATATTGTAATGAACAGTCAATCGTTCGCCGAACCTTACCTTCTCGATATCCAGGTAGCTCGTGGCGACTTTTATCTCTTCATCGAGGGGCACTTCATCCCTTTGATCGCCGTCGAGCGTATATCTGAGAAACTCCGAAAGCTTCGTCACCATCAATTCGGCTTTTTCGCTCTCGACGAGCGCTCGAAGCGAACAAAGCGAATTGAATATGAAATGGGGATTTATCTGGTACCTGAGCATCTGGAGCTGTGCCTGTCGTCTCAGACTTTCGGCCTTTTCGACTTTGATCCTCTGGTCGACCAGGTCGATCCATATCTTCAGCGTGAAATACAGTCCGCTGTACGTGATCAGCAGGACCGAATAGAAGAACGAAAACCCGAACAGCCTGAGCGACCCGGCCAGGTCGTACCCCACGATCCCCGACGATCGCAGCAGCTGATCGATAGACAGCACGACTGCGTTCCAGATATAGGAAGCCATTATCGAAGAAGCTATGATGATACCGAACAGCCAGACAAGCGGAATGGACCTGTGATCCAGTTTTCGGAAGAATACATGAAGTATCAGGCCGGCGACGGAACCCGCTCCGTACAACAGGATGATTTCCACGGATGTCTCGGTGGAAATATGCTCGATATGCCGAAGCATTTCCAGGCAGACGAGAAAGCCCCACCAGAAAACGTGGTATAGCCAGAACACCCGTTCGAAGTTGCTGCCCCGCCACATCCGCTGGATTGACTTTTTCTCCATGTGATCCTGACTCTTATCGAAAATATTTCACTTCCGTCGAACTGTCTTTGCCATCTCCCCCGGCGGGACGTTATTTCCTTCTATGATGGCATCGCGTGATTGTCGAAGGCCGGGCAGCGCTTGATCAGGGCCCCGAGCCCGAAATGAACCGCCCCCGAGTGCAACCATTATAATCCAAGGACGGGCATGATGCAATTCTCGCGAAGTTCGATACTCGTTGTTCTGCTTGTATCGGCATTTCAGATCCCGGCTGAAGCATCGACTATAGTCGGCCCGGGCGCATCTGGATGCCGGGCATCGGGTCCCGTTACCATCTATTACGGCCTGAACGAGAGCCACAGCCGCAGCTGGGTGCAGATAAACGGAAAGGGCGAGGTCGGCGCCTCGTACTTCCAGCACA
>JBFYZH010000079.1:0-5608 GCA_041309605.1 Candidatus Krumholzibacteriota bacterium | reverse complement strand
CTTCATCGGCTCATTCATGACCGGCGCGCATGCGCATGCAACGGCCTCCACGCACATCTGGGCGCCATCGACTGATGTCCAGGCTTTCGGCGTGTGGCACGTCACGTCGGATATGTATCTGCCGATCGGGAAGGACGCGGCGGGGGACCACATCCCGACGGTTACGAACATCGGCGTCACTGTCGGCGTTTTGCCGATGAAGAGGTTCAACATGGAGATCGGCCTGGATCATAAGTCGGGTTTTGGGCCGCTGGACAGCTACCCGATGTACGGAAATGCAAAGATGGGAATTCCCGAGAACGCCTTCGGGAGTTTTTCTCCCGCAATCGCAGTCGGTGTATTCGACATGGGAACAAAGAGCGACCAGACAGATTACAACGTTGTCTACGGGAAAATCGCAAAGACGTTTTCGGCCGGGGAGATGTCCCTGGGAAGATTCTCCGCGGGGTATTTCACGGGGAACGAGAGGTTGCTCCTCGACGGGAGCGGCGGGAAGGACAACAGCGGTCTCCTGACTGCGTGGGAGCGCACGATGATGGAGGTCTCGGACAAGCTCTGGATATGTCTGGAATACATGGGCTCCAGCAGCGCATACGGCTCGTTCAATATCGGCGCGTCATGGAAATTCGCCGGAAACGTTTCCGTGATCGGGGGCTACAACATGTTCAACAACGATGATCTCGTCAACACAACCACTCTGCAGGTGGATATCGACATCTGAGAGCTCCATGCCTGATTTGCCCGGAGCGCTCGCCGAATTGCTCAGCCCAGGCTGTTGAAGTTGTATGGCTTTAGGCGCGATCTGCTGGTAGATGTGCGGGGCGTCCGTGTCCGGAATCGCCGCTTCAATAGGGATCTCCGCAAAGGTTCGGATTCCGTGCGAGCGTGTCCATCTAGCGCTTAAACCATTGCCCTCCGGGCCACTTGTAATCGATGGAGAGGCCGGCCAGTATTTCCAGGTACAACCTGTCCCCGAGATTGCCGTTAGCAGCGATGACGGCGCCTTTACCCAGAGCCGGATAGCAGACAAAGACAAATGTTGTGCCGGGCGAATTATGCCCCGGGTGCATGAAACTTGCCTCTTCCGTGCCGGTATCGATGAAAACACCCAATCCGTTGCCCAGCGGCACACCCAGGGCCTCCGGCGGCACGTCGATCTGTTTGGTGAGCATCATCGCGGCCGTTTTCTGCGAAATAATCCGGTCCGACTTCCCAAGAAATGCATTCATGACTTCCATGACGATAATAGCCATATCGTGAGGTGTGCTGAGAAGGCCCCCCGGGGTCCTGGCCTGTCCGGACTGTTCGGGGATTCCGGGAGAACCGTCGGTACCATGGGGCATCGCTTCGAGCTTCCGGCAGCTTTCCGGAAGGGGATAGCAGAAATAACTGGATGTCATGCCGAGCGGCTTGAAAACGACTTCCGCGGCGAGCCGGTCGAATGGTTTGCCGGTGAGATCCTCGATAATCAACTGAATGACGACATAGCCGATATTCGAATAGTTCCATTGGCTGCCCGGCACGGTTTCGGGCACGGCCGGCGGATTCTTCGCCGGTTTCTCTCCGCTTAGAATCTGCAGAACCGAAGCGCTGTCCTCCAATTGACTCTGGGCCGGTATGCCCGACTGGTGGGACAACAGGCGGCGCAATGTCACTTTGTGTTCTCCGGTGAATTGATTTTCCGGAATCTTCCATGAAGAGAGATATCGATTTACATCGGCATCGAGATCCAGCAATCCCTTCTCCACGAAATGGAGTACCATAACGGCCGTGACGAATTTGCTCACCGAACCGGTCTGAAACACCGATTTTTCGTCCACGCGAGCCGCATCGCCCGTTTTCAGGCAACCCACTCCTTTTTCCCATTCGACGGCGAAGTCATTTATCAGGGCGATGCTGACGCCGGGGATCTTGTAGAATTCCATGCGTTCGGCCAGGGTGGCCGATTCGCCGGTCTGCAGCGGAATGGAAAAATCGATCACCTGCAGATTATTGAGCACTCGCTCGATGTGGGGATTGTCCTTCGCGAAACCGGGGCGCGTCACCAGCAGCGATCCTGCGAGACCGAGCACAAGAAGGAAGGTGCCCCTTTTTAAAAATGTCATTATTTTCTCCTTACTACAGTAGGCATCGTAACAAATCGACGGTTGCGGGTTCTGAAAATGTCTGCCGACTCGGCACTCTCACAGTTACGATGACCCCATTATATTTGTTTCGATGATCTTCGTCCTAACTATAATGATCCAGTGCCGGGAAGACCGGCTCATGCCTTGGTTTGGTTTAGTGGGGAAAGGTCAAGGGGCGTCAGAGCCGCACTAGTGCATCAGGATGACCTTTCGATTGGCCAAGGCGCCATTTCCCGTCGCCCGTATGAAATAAACGCCACTGAAAAAGCGCTCGGGCCGCAGTGTGAGTTCGCGGGTCTCTTTTTCCCCCATCGACCCGCGGTAGAGCGTTCCCACACGGGTTCCGGAGACGCTGTAGAGTTCCACCGTCACGTTCTGTTCGTACCGGGAATACAGGGAGACTCGCATTTCCGATCCCGAAGGGTTGGGCCACGGCATGGAGAGAACCAGCCCGGCGTCCGGCATTTCGTTTTCGCCGGAAGACGTCACCGTATCGATCGCGTCGTTTATCGCGGCGATGAACTTGGAGTATATCTCGAAGTTGTCCCGTACCCTTCTCTGCTGTTCGGCATGGATGAAATGGCCGTTGTTGCCGGAGGCGGGAAGGTAGCATGGGTGAGCAGAGCCGTTCGTAAAGCGGCCCTGAACGTTTGTCGACCCTACGAGCGTGCATGTGCTTGTGCCATCCCCGGCGACGGACACGACGATGTTCCCCGATCCGTTCATGTTGTCCCTCAGATCGTAGAGTATCGGTTTGGAGTCGGCGGTCCCGTTGCTCAGGAAAATATCGTTGCAGCCAGATTGCGTCGTCCCGTGAATGCTGAACGAGTATCCCTCCGAATGGGCTGCGGTGAATACCTCGTGCATTACCTGGTACCCGGACTGGGTCACATGTCCCATGTCAGAAATATGGTATCTGCCCGTTTCGCACACGGTCGAGGAGCCGTCGCATGGGGTGAAAGCGCTGTTCGCGCAGCGGTGGGCCCCGTTCATCATGAAGAGAAGCGCTCCGGTCCGGCGGAAAATATCGATTCCCTCGGAGGGCGTGTTCGTTTCGTACCTCCCGTGGGGAACCTCGATGGCGATCGTGCGTTTGTGATTCCTGCGGAGGATATACGTTCCCCAGGCGAGATCGGGAGGTATGGTCTCGCGGAGGATCCGGTAGCTGTTATTCTCGAATCCTTCGTCGATGAAATCGACGATCTCGTACGAGGGAAAATACAGACAGATCAGGCTGTCGACGGCCTCAGGGTGGTCGTCGAGAAGGGCGTCGCAGACAAGCCGCCAGCGGGACAGATCGAGAGAGGAGGGGGGCACAAACCCTTCGGAGCCCGAGAGGGGCATGTTGACTCTGATTGTCTCTATCGCCTCCATAAGGTCTCCGCTCTCCAGCGGAACGTCGGCGCGAAGCGGCGCTGCAAGAAAACTCAATCCCAAGGCAGTGACGGCGATTGTACGCGCCGCCTGATCGGACAAGCTAAAGAGGCTCATGCGTTTCTCCATTCAATCCACATTGAAGAGGTCTTCCCTGAGCTCGTAGCCGAGGAGCGCCCCGGCGGTTTGCGGCGAGAATTCCCTTATGAAACCGGCTATTGATTCCAGCCGGTCCTTTTCGATTTTCACCTTCGATA
This sequence comes from Candidatus Krumholzibacteriota bacterium, assembly GCA_041309605.1. Lineage (GTDB taxonomy): Bacteria > Krumholzibacteriota > Krumholzibacteriia > Krumholzibacteriales > Krumholzibacteriaceae > JALOPX01. The sequence goes on along the minus strand of JBFYZH010000079.1, from coordinate 1,851 downwards.
AGACCCTCACCGTTACCTTCGACTCCTTGTTTCTGCCGCTCAGTCGCCGGGGGAAAAGGACATTCAACAGCTCCTCGTTCGGATTCAGTATGGCGAGGGGAGGTGCGCCGAGAGCGGTGAAGGCGGCTTCCCAGAGCTTCATTGAGTAGCCGTAGTGCGTGCAGTTGAGGCTGGCGAAGAAGGCCCCCGGCGGGGTTCCCATCTTCTCGAGCGCCTCGTCCACGTAGACGTTGATGAGCATTTCGGTATCGGCGCCGTCGTATCCCTTCTCGATGTACTCTGTGAGATCTGGGCAGGCCTGTGAGATGATTCTCCCGCGTGAGATCCCTGATTCCGCCAGCCTGGAGGCATGGCTTCCCTCTTCTATCGTCGTTTGCGTTCCGAAGATGATCGCTTTGGATCCGGGAACGGAGTCGAGATTCCGCGCGATAAGGTCGGCTCCGGTCTCGACGATCCCGATCACAGGGACGCGGACGCGCTTTGAGAAATCCGTTTCTCCGTATATTGTTGAGAGAGTGTTGCATCCGATGATGATCACGTCGGGATGGCAGCAATCATTCAGGCCCGTGAGGGCGATGTCGAAGATCCGAATCTTCTCGCGCCTGTCGGGCAGGCTGTTGTACCCACCCTTATTTGAGAAGAGGGCGTTGTAGAAGATGATCTCGGCCTCTTCGAATATCTTCTCCGACTCCATTCTCTGCACGGCCGCCGCCGCTATCGAGAGGCCTCCAAGACCTGAGTCGGTTATGGCTATCGTCGCGCGTTTTTTGTCGAATAGCCTTTCCAACCGGGTTTCGCCAGCGATGTCTTTCGCGTCACGGCACGAAATTGCGCCGGCGCAGCAGGCCGAAATGAGAATGAGCACGGCTATGATCTTTTTCACGAGCTGTCTCCAGATCGAAACGCTCACATTGAGCATAAGGGTTCGCCGTCCTATAAGAACACCCGGGTGTCACGCGTGTGACACCCGGGCAATTCGTTCACCTATAAAACGATGATACTTCGGCTATCGCAGGAGCACCATCTTTTTCGTCATGCTCTCCTTGCCGATCGATAGCTTGTAGAAATACATTCCGCTCGTCACCCGTTTGCCGGCGCCGTTCAAACCGGACCACTCCTTGGCATGCGCTCCGGCGCTCTGTACCTCGTCCACGAGCCTCGTCACCCTGCGGCCCGATGAATCGAAGATATCGAGAACTACGTGAGTGCGGGCCGGCAGGGAATAGCTGATGACCGTAGCCGGGTTGAAAGGGTTCGGGTAGTTTTGCGAAAGCTCGAATTTCTGCATCGACGCCATGGAGGGGGAGGTGACGAAGAGGATCTTCGTCCCGCTCTCGTCCGTAACGTCCACGCGATAGATATAGCTCACACCGGCTTCGCAACCGTTATCGACGAACCGGTATGAAAGAACGTCCGTCTCAAGAATCTTGACTTCGAACGGCAGGAATCCGCCGTCCGTTCCGGCCGCCCTGAACACACGGAAATCGCTGGCCTGCCCGATCTCTGACAGCGTCCAGGAAACCTCGATGCCCTCCTCGGCGGGGGAACATGCGAATGACTGCAGCAGCGTCGCGATAATTGATTCCTTGCCGAGGGTAAGAGTCTCGAAGACATCGACCCCGGCGAAGGTCGTTGTGTTGCCGGTCGGATCGAGCGTCGCTGCGCGCATGGTCCATATGCCGCCGTTTCTTGAGTATGCGGCAAGAAGGTTCTCGTCGATGCCGCCGAGTTCGGACTCGTCGTATCGCAGGACGACGGTCGCGTCGAGGCCGCTGTTGACGGCGGGGGAGACGTCGAAATAGCGCTGGATGCCCGCCGTTCCGTTGATGTCGAGCGCCGTCCCGGTCGTTC
>JBFYZH010000078.1:0-16808 GCA_041309605.1 Candidatus Krumholzibacteriota bacterium | reverse complement strand
CGACGCTCTTCCGATCTCTGACGCCGATCGTCCTCTGTCCCGTCAGGCATGAGGCCGTCACGATGCTCCGTCTGCGGTTTATACTCCCCGCCCCCGCCATGTCCGGCGGTATTTTCCACCATGTCCGTGCTTACATCATCGACCGAAATAGTCAGGACCTCATCATCAAAAACCTCTTCACGCTCCTTCTCGGCCGTGTTTATCATCGATTCCAGCTTCTCGACCATCCTCGCGGCTTCATTGTTGCCGGGCTCGAGCGCGATGATATCCCTGTACATCTTGAGGGCTTTGCTGTAGTACCCCTGGGAAGCGTAGATCCCGGCAAGCGTCATGGTCGCCAGTTCCCGGGAGCTTTCCACCTTCCTGACGCTGCTTTCATCCTCGAGATCGATCTTCCTTACATGGAACTCGGCTTTGATCTCCTTGAGTATACCGCCGACCTCCTCGTTCGTCGGATCGATCGTAAGAAGCTTCCCGTATAGTGCGGCGGCTTCTTCACGCCTGCCCTCGCCGAGAAGGATATCTCCCAGGTACTTCAGCGCAACCATATTCTCGGGATCGAGGTCGAGAACCCTCCCGAACTCGGTCCTAGAGCGTTCGGTCGCTCCCTTGTCGTAGAAGCACTTGCCCAGGATCACGTGGGCACTGGCATAGTCGGGGAACCTTTCCAGTCCTTTCTCGCAAAGCTCGATCGCCTTGTCGACCTGGCCGCTCTTCCTGTAGGCGTCCGCGAGTGGCGCAAAAAGCCTTGATTCCGGAGTTTCCCCGTATTTCCGTGCCAGCTGCCGGATCTCTTCACTCAAGTCGCCGGTCATTGTTACCTTCCCGTAATATCGTGACATCCAGACTGACAGGCTATCAAAGCCATGCAAGTAATGTCAAGCTTCCGGTTTGCAAATGATATCTAAAACATCAGTTTATCCTGAAGGTCTCCGCCACGGACCTCAGTTCACGCAGAAGCAAATGCTTGTCGAATCCCGGCGCATAGACAAGGCAATCAATCACCCACACCCTCGCTCTGGCTCGATCCTGGACGAAAAAGCAGACGAACGGACCGCCGAATGTGTCCTTGCTGTTCTCCCAGTATCCCTCCATCCTGACGGCGTCATACTGGCCGAAACGGTCCTCCTTGTAAAACAACAACTCCTTGCGCATCACGTCTTTGTCGTACATCTTCCAGGCCAGATCCGCCCGAATATCATAGAGAGCGGTGGAATCGTTGACCGACGGGCTTTCCTTTGTCCATTGTTTCCAGGATATTGTAAGTCCCCTGTGGGGTTCGACTCTGACCAGCTCTATGCCCGGCACATCCGGTTTCTCCTGGTTCAGCTCGTAAAGCGACGGTATCCGGATATGGAATCCGTATTTTGCCTTCAATTCATCCTCGAGCGCCACGTTCTCATCCAGCAGCAGGTTCGCCCTGAGCCTCTCCCTGTTCGATTCCTCTATGATATCCCTTATCTTCTGCCCGTTCTCAGTCACAACCGTTTTCAGGTTATCGGGCGAGGAAGCCGTGACGATAACCGTCAGCTGTCCGGGATCGGGATAGTCGATTTTCTTGAAAATATGGTTCTTTCCCTCCAGAACCTTCCTTACCGCATTGGTGCCGATATAACCCTCGATGATTCTTCCTATCTCCCCCTGTCTGACTACCCCGAAGATCACCATGTTCTTGGTCGCTGGTTCCTTCCGCAGGTCGACCGCCGATATCATCCTTAATTTGAACTGGATCTCCGTCTTCGAGTAGTAATCCAGCGGGTGCTGAAGTTCCCTGATAATTAAATCGTTCACGTCGCCGCTTTTCCCCGTATCTGTAACCAGCACAACATCGCTGTACGATCCCACCGGCGACATCGAGGACTGATTCATGCACGAAACGACGGCCAGCAACTGCAGGAATAACAGGCTTCTCAGAAATCCCATATCCCACCTCCGGTACGAACATCCTTATTAACATAGAGGCTGGAAGCTGCGGCATCAAGAAAAAAGGGACGGCCTTCGCCATCCCTGAACGATCAACGGTATTTCAGTCTTCCAAAGCCGCGGTCACCGTTTCGAGCTTTTCTGAAGAAGCAGCTTCTTAAGATAGATATTCTCACGTTTGTAATATTCCAGGTACTCGCGCAGCAGCGCGTTCTCCTTCACCAGGTATTCGACGCGCCTCTCCGATTCCATCGAGAAGGGCATCTGCCTGCCGACGCCGGTCCCCGGATCGGTGGCGAACAGGTCGTCCGAAACCATCTTTACCCCGGTCGGATAACCGGTATTGGTATAGTTGATATTATAGTTCGCCCTGTCGGCAGGCACGGCGCCGGGCTGCGATACGGCGATGTTCCCGCCGCGAGCAGCGGAAGGACCGGTGTCGCGCAATAAAAACCACGCTCCTGCCAGCGCGATGACGAGCATGGCAGCCGCCCCGGCCACGAAACTCGCACCCCAGGCGCCGGCGAAGATCGATCCCGCCTGCCGTCTCATGACCGTCGCCTTCTCGAGAGCAATCTTTCGCTTGAGATTCCATTCAAAATTCTCGGATACCTCCGGGTCGGGAAGACGGTCGAGCATCGATAGACAGATTTCCATCTCGTTTGCGTCCGAAGCGCATTTGGAACAGGCCTCCAGATGCTGCTGCAACCTGATCTTCCCGGACTCGTCGAGCAGGCCATCCCTGTTCATCAACCAGTAAGTTCCGGCCGTTTTGCATCTCATTATAAAATCTCCTTGAATCTGATGTCGTTGCCAAGAAGGGGCGTCACCGCTTTCTTGAAATGCGTTCTGCCGCGATTGATCCTCGAGCGCACAGTGCCCAGCTTGAGGCCGGTCGCAGCCGATATCTCCTCATAACTCAGACCGTTTATCTCCCGGAGAACAAAGGATGGGCGGTATTTGGAAGGTATCCGCCCGATTGCTTCCTGGATCAGTTCGTTGAGCTTTTTACGGTCCATCGTATCCTCCGGGCTGGGCGCTTCATCCTTAATCTCGACCCATCGTCCGTCGTCGCTGCCCTGCTCATCCGACCAGATGCTGACCATCTTCGGTCTTCTTTTTATATTCCTGATCCTGTTGCGGACCAGGTTTGTCGCTATCGTGTATAACCATGTGGAGAACTTCGCCACGGTCCTGTATTTATCCGCGTGCATGTAGGCTCTGACAAAAGCTTCCTGGGCGAACTCCTCTGCCTCGCTCTCATTTCCCAGAAGGCGGAAAAGATAGGCATAGAGCCTGTTCTTGTACCTGCCCACAAGTATGTCATAAGCCTGGTTATGGCCTTCCTGGACCTTTAATATCAGTTCTTCGTCGGTAAGTCCGCTCAGCCGGGCTCCGCCGCTCTGAAGCTGTTCGTTCAGGTTCAATCCGTCATCTCCGGTTTTTTCTTCTTCCAACCTTTGATACCCCTGCGCTTCGAATATGTTCCGGCCTTTTCCCGGGCACGACGCATTTTACTCTTCCGTCAACCCCTCTTCCTCGACCCTGGAAACGGTCAGCGAAACCCTTTCCCCTCCTGGGTCTCTTTCCAGCACTATCTTATCCGGATAGCGCCGGCCATTACCATACTCGTATCTTGCAGTATAGCAAGCTGATATATCTTTCAGGCATTGGCGGAAAAGGAGTGTTCCATGCTCCCTGTCCCCCGAGAGTTCGATATCCCTGCCCCTCCATACCCCGGTCCTTCTCCAGGCGCCGTTTTCACGCTGTGCCCCGGCGTTTCCCCCACCCGCCATTTCCGGAATGGCCAGAAGAAGGACGTATAACAGATCATCCGGCCGGACATCGAAATCCGTCTGTCTTATCAGCAGCGCAAGGGTCGAGTCAGCCGGCCATACCAACTCCCTCTCGTGGTCGTGTATGATTATCCCTCCGCTGTCAATATAAACGGTGGCATCCTCTCTGTACGAACCGAAAAGGCTCGAATGAATGAAATCGATACGGACCTTCTCCCCGGGCTCGCTGACTATCCTGCAGCTTCCCCTGACACGGAATTCGGGAAAATCGATCTTCACCTTTCCCGTTATCACGGTCCGCCTGTCGACCGGGAGCACCGGCCTCGGGAACTCGCCCGGGTCGGCGGCCCGGTCGATTCTCACGCCCGAAGAAACCGCCGAACATGACTGGATCAGGAAGACCGCGGCGATAATCCCTGCGGTCCTCAAAAAATCATTCGCTTTCGACGGAGGCTTCATTCTTTACCTTCTCGAGCTTGCCTTGGACTCCCGGTTTTTCGGGATCGATGGCGACCGACCTGGAATAAGCTTTTTCCGCTTCCGCCATAAGGTCGAGTTTCACGCAGGTATCCCCGAGATGTTCCCATATCACCGGATCGTCGCCTACTATCGACACAGCGCGAAGCAATATCTCGAGAGCTTTTTCGTACTCCCCCATCATGTACTTTATCCATCCCAGGGAATCCAGATAATAACCGTTCTCCGGTTGGGCAACGAGGGCGTTGTCAAGCAGCTTCTCGGCAAGATCCAGTTGCGCCCCCTGCTCGGCCAGCAGATACCCGTAGAAATTGCTTATCGACGGATCGTCAGGGGAGCGTTCGTGAAGGAATCTGACCCTTTCGAGGGCTTTGTCGAATTCACCCTTTTCCTCGAACAGCGAGGCGATTTCGAGCAGCGTGCGCTGATCCGCCGGATGCAGCTGCTCGGCGCGGAGCAGGAACTGCTCCGCGCGTTCAAGGTCTCCGGACTTCCTGTAGACGGTCCCGAGGATATAGTTGTCGGCGGCCGAATCCCTGTTATGGCACCTCACGGATTCCTTCAGAAAATACCTTCCCTCGGCGTCCGACAATCCGTGCATCTCATCGGGTCCGGAAGAGGGGCCTGCGAGATCGAACGCCACCAGTATAATGCCGATGTAATTGTCGAAATTGTCATGCTCCAGTTCGATGAGCCTTCGCATATATCCGACCGCTGTCCTGAAGTGGCCCCTTTCGGCCTCGATTTCCGATATGACACGCAGAATGGAAGGTTTCTCCCCGATCGAACCGAGCATTCCCCGGAAAAGATCGAGCGCTTTCTCGTATTCCTCGAGTTTGTAATAGAACTTTCCGAGGGTGATCCTGCCTTCCTCATCGAGGTTGTTCGCAGCGTACAGTCCCTCGAGAATGCGAGCCCCCTTCTCGTACTGCTCATCCTCGTAAAACAGGTCGGCCAGATCCTTGATCGCGGTTCTGTTTCCCGGATCGAGCTCAATCGCCTTTTCGAAGGCTTCTTTCGCTTTATCGCGATCGCCCTTCTGGATCTGCATCGACGCCAGAGCAATATAAGCATTCGCGAACCCGGGGTTGGACTCGATCGCATCTTCGAAAGAACAGATGGCGCTGTCTATTTCACCCGCTTCGGCATATATGAACCCGAGCCTGTAGTTGACGAAAAGGTCGTAAGGATAAAGCCGCCTGGCTTCCTCAAGCATATCCCTCGCCCTTGTAACATCCTCTTTTTCCAGGTAGATCTTGGCCAGGATCTTGCGGACTTCGAATCCGGGGATTTCCTCGTCGTCCATCACCTGCTCGAAAAGGACAATGGCCTTGTCGGTCTTGCCGTCCCTGTACTCGACCTCGGCGAGCAGCAGCTTCGCCCTTGACTTGAATTCATCCGATCGAAGCAGCCGGAACGCAAATTCGCGCGCTTCCGCCGTCTTCCCAAGATCGAACGTCACCCTCGCGAGGGCGTAGATTATAATATCGTTGTCCGGTTCTTCACGGGCAGCCGCGGAATAATAAGTATATGCCCGAACCATGTCGCGGCCCGCTTCGGCGAAGGATCCCTTGAGATAAAATCCCGCGGCATCTTTGTGGATTTCTCCGGACGCAGTCCCGCAATACTGCAGAACGAGCAAGGCGGATATCAGGGTCGTCCTCTTCAAATGACTTTATCCTTTCATGGCCGGCACCATATAATACACCTCTTATTATAATGCGCCACGGCTTTAACGGCAAATGGGCCGGGGGCATAATCCGAGCCTCCGTGCAACTGCTTATCGTCGGGAGACTATACATTCCTTAACACCAATTGTCCACAACCGTTCCCCTCGGGTGGCGTGACGCGATCTACCCACGCGCCGCCACCACGGCCCCGGGGCGGCGGCCGCCTGCTGATGGTGAAGTTGACATGCCCGCCGCGAAGGAATATACTATCGAAACGTACGATGGGTTGTTTCGAATAACAGGCCCCCTGAGAAAAGAGGGAGAATACGATGCGTAAACCGGAAATAATGTCGATGATAATGGCCGTAACGGCGGCGCTCGCATTTTCGCCGATAACCGCCGACGCCCAGATAATGGGCCTTCTTTCGCTCGACAGGCTTTCCCTGCTCGACACGCAGGGTACCGGGGCTCGCCCGCTGGCCATGGGCGGAGCCTACACCGGGGTGAGCGACGACGCGTTCGCCCTGCTGTATAACCCGGCCGGTCTTACCCAGATCGAGGACAGGGAGATCTCCTTCGGCATTCATCACAGGCAGGCCGGCATCGAAGGCATCTACGATGGATTGAGAACATCGACCGATAATTCCAACACCTCCTTCGGGCATCTTGCCATGGTCCAGCCGATCTCGTCGTACGATAATAATATCGTCTTCGGGCTTGGAGTGTTCCGCGCCGGTTCTTCCGACGTCGAATACATCAGGAACGCGATAAGACCCGATCTCGGCGGGACGCTCGGGAACTCGCTTTTGCAATCGGGTTCCATATACCAGTACCGTTTCGGGTTGGGAGCCGAGCTCACGCCGAGGATCTCCGTCGGCGCGACGCTCGTCCTGTGGAACGAATCGGTGGATCTGAAGGAGAACGTATCGTTCCAGGCCTCCGGCTCAGATTCGAGCTACAATTATACCGACGACGTGTCGACCGACCTTGACGGCGTCAGCCTGGAATTCGGCATCATGATGTGGGTGACCGATTTCGTAAAGGCGGGCGTGACCATGTCAACGCCGTCGAAACTCTATTACGACGGAGACGCGTCGGATTCTTACGCGGGAACTTTCCCTGATGGAACGCCATGGACTACCGACGATGGATACTATTACGTGGAGGACGAATTCACACTCCCGATGAAATTCACCGGGGGATTGTCGGTGGAAGTCGACAACCTGATTCTTGCAGCCGACGTGACATACTCCGATTTTTCGCAGACGGAATACAACGATCTCGGCCTGGTTCACGACACCGAACCGGAACGGGACGTCCTCGAATCCGTTTTCGGATACAGCGCCGGAGCCGAATTCACCGTACCCGGGACGACCGTGAGCCTTCGCGGCGGTTACGCCAACATGCCCCTCAGGCTCAAGGGGATGGACGAGATGACTTACATTATCGACGAACCGGACGAGTGGGAACTGAGGACCGAGTACGATTTCTTCAAGATCAAGGATGACCGGCAGTTTTTTACGTTCGGTATAGGCGGAATAGTGGACGATGTGCTCGCGCTGGATTTCGCGCTCACCTACGGAAAGTTCGAGAGAGAAACCCAGTTCTTCACGGATAAGAGGGATTTTACGGAGGTCATCGTTTCGGGATCGTACAGGTTCTGATCCGGTATTCGTACTGAACGCCCCGATCACGGGCCCCGTCCGCGGGCCGTGCCGTGCCGGTCAGTCCGTTTTACGGCTTATCCCGCGAAGAAGCGATAGAAAAGCTTCGTCGAGCTTGGAAAGCATGTCTTCCGACAAGCCTCCGCCCGTTCCGAGAACCTGCGTATAGTATTGCTCGATGTATCTGCAGAGATAGACGTCCTGGTTTTCGATCTCCCGCCCGATCAGTTTCAATACTTCTTCGCGATTACGGAGGAATTCCTCGTCCTCTTCCCTGCCGCTGACATTGTGGAAGAACTCGCCCAGAATCTGCATCCAGTAAGTATCGTGGCGCCCGCCGTTATCGAACACGCACCCCGGATGCCCGACGAGGAAACAGTATCCGTTGACGAAATATACGCAGTTTACCATGCCCTGGAGGAAACCGCGCCTGTGGCAGTCGACAGTCATCTCATCGAGGTTGCAGGGAAGCTGGCACTCCTCGCATATCACCTGCGGGTTGCAACCGAAAGTGAACGGAAAGGTCCTCGCTTTTTTCGGGTCTCCCATGATTTCCCTCTCAGTGGGTCTTCCTGAGCTTTACGAGAGCTTCCTTGGCCGCCATCTGCTCGGCGTCCTTTTTGCTCTTACCGCGTCCCCTGCCCACTATACCCTCGGTGACTCTCACTTCCACGAGAAACAGCTTGTCATGTTCGGGACCGGTCGTAGATCTTACCCTGTATTTCGGATATCCCTTGAATTTCCTCTGCGTCCATTCCTGCAGATGACTCTTGTAGTTTATATGATCGGTATGTTCCACGATCTCGTCTAGGCCGCTCAGGACCAGATCCTCGACGAAGTTTCTCGCGGGTTCCAGCCCTCCGTCAATGTACATCGCCCCTATGACCGCCTCAAGCACGGCGGTCTGAATCGAATCCTGACCGTGAACTCCTCCTCTGAAGGCGTTGTCGCTCAGGATGACGTGTTCCTTGAGATCTATCATCTCCGCTTTCTTCGTGAGAACGTTCTTGCTTACAAGCAGCGATTTTTTCTGGGTGAGTTGTCCCTCATTTTCATCGGGGAAATTCCTCATCAAAAAATCGGTGGTGATCAGGGCAAGGACGGAATCGCCCAGAAACTCCAGTCTCTCGTACGTCAACCCGGATTCTCCGGGTTTCAGTTCCCCGAGAGTCGACCTGTGGGTAAGGGCCTCTATCAGGAGTTTCCTGTCCCTGAAACGGTATTTGATCTTTTTTTCGAGCAGTAAAATTTGCTCGGGGCCTTTAACCGGTCCAGGGTCGAACAGTTTCCTGAATCCGTCGAGCAATCTTCGCATGAGGATTGATATTCCCCTTATGACTCGAACCTCTTTAGCAGAAGACTAACGTTATGTCCTCCAAAACCGAAAGAGTTGCTGAGGATATAGTTCAACTCCTTTTTCATCGCCGTGTTCGGCACGTGGTTCACCGCGCATTCGGGATCGATGTTGTCGAGGTTTGTCGTCGGAGGCATCGTCTGGTTCTCAAGCGCCTTCATGCATAATATGATCTCTATGCCGGCGGCAGCGCCCAGAAGATGTCCCGTGCACGACTTGGTCGAACTGACGTGAAGCGTTTCCCTCGTGCCGAACACTTCGACGATGGCCTCGGACTCCGCCTTGTCGTTGTACTGGGTCGAAGTCCCGTGCGCGTTGATATAATCGACCTGTCCTGGTTCGATTCCGGCGTTCTTCAGCGCCATTTTCATCGCCCTGATCGCGCCGCTTCCGCCTGGAGCCGGTGTGGTCATGTGATAGGCGTCCCCTGACATCCCCACGCCGGCAAGTTCCCCCATTATCTCGGCTCCCCTGTCCATCGCGTGATGCAGTTCCTCCAGCAGGACGATGCCCGCGCCTTCGGCCATCACGAACCCGTCCCTTTCGATATCGAAGGGCCGGCTCGCCGTCGAGGGGCTGTCGTTGCGGGTCGAAAGAGCCTTCATCGAACTGAATCCCCCGAGAGCCATCGGGCTGATAGTGGACTCCGCCCCGCCCGTGATGGCCGCCTCGGCGTAACCTTCCCTTATGAGGCTGAATGCAGAAGCGATCGCGTTACCTCCGGAAGCGCAGGCCGAAACGGTGCAAAAATTGGGTCCCTTGAGCCCGAACCTGATCGATACGAGCCCTGAGGCCATATCCGAGATCATCATCGGGATGAAAAATGGGCTGATCCTTCCGGGCCCCTTCTCGATCAGATTCGTATGCTGCGTTTCAAACGTATTGATTCCGCCTATCCCCGACCCGATGATCGTGGCGAAATCCTCCCCGTTGAACCCCGTGCCGTCCAGTCCTTTCATGGCTTCGAGAGATGCGGCAATCGCAAGATGGACAAAACGGTCCATCCGTTTTCCCTCTTTCCTGTCGATATAATCGAAAGGATCGAAATTCCGCACTTCGCCTGCGATCTGTGACGAATAACCGGTCGCGTCGAAAGCGGTTATGCCCGTTATTCCCGACCTGCCGGCGAGGATGTTATCCCAGCTTTCCCGCACGGAATTCCCGCATGGACAAACCGCACCCATACCCGTTACGACGACTCTTCTATCGTTGCTGCGCAATATTCCTCCCGGGGCGATCTCCCTCGCGGAAGCGGCCTGTTCCCAGGTTTTTATTCATCGAGGTGGGCCTCGATATAATCGACGGCCTCTCCTACCTTTGTTATCTTCTCCGCTTCCTCGTCGGGTATTTCAACGCCGAATTCCTCTTCAAGAGCCATCACCAGCTCCACCGTGTCCAGCGAATCAGCGCCAAGATCGTCAATGAACGAGGCTTCCCTGCTGATCTGGTCCGGATTTACCGAAAGCTGGTCTTCAACAACCTTTTTTACTCTTTCCTCGATTGTCATGGAGCCATGCACCTCCTGTTAAGTCGCTCTCTTAAGACATCACCATGCCGCCGTCACAGTTTATAACCTGCCCCGTGACGTAGCTTCCCAGCCCGGAAGAAAGGAACAGCACGATGTTGGCCACATCGGCTCCCGTTCCGAATTTTCCGAGAGGGATCATCCGGCGCATTCCTTCCCGCACTTCCTCCGGAAGCACGGCCGTCATCGCCGTCTCAATGAAACCGGGCGCGATCGCGTTGACCGTCACGTTCCTCGGGGCGAATTCCCTCGCCACCGATTTAGTGAACCCGATTATTCCAGCCTTGCTCGCGCCGTAGTTGCTCTGGCCCGCGTTGCCCATCTGACCTATCACCGACGCGATGTTAATGACCCTTCCGTAACGTTTCTTGAACATGTGCTTTGTAACGACCTTCGTCACGTTGAAAGTCCCGGTGAGATTCACATCGATCACGCTCTTCCACTCTTCCTCTCCCATCCTCAGAAGAAGGTTGTCCCTGGTGATCCCGGCGTTGTTCACCAATATGTGAATCTGTTCCCTCCACTGAAGGATCTGCCGGAAACACTCCTGGACCTCTTCGTAATCGACGATGTTGCACTTCAGGGCGAGGCCGTCGCGGCCTTTTTCCTTCAGAAGGGAAACGGTTTCCCCGGCGGTCGAGATATTTACATCTATTACCGCGACATCCACGCCGTGATCCGCCAGGGCCAGGGCGATATCCCTTCCGATACCCTGTCCGGCTCCCGTTATTACCGCCGTATTTCCATAAAGTTCCTTCATAACGATTGTCCTGTATACCAGAAAACGTAAACAAGGTAAAGAAATACTTTAGTTGAATCCGCCTCGGCGGGCAAGAAACTTCTCGAGGTCGTCACAGGTCCCCGCGGCCGATACCTCCCTGTCCCTGTCGATGCGTTTGAGAAGGCCCGCAAGCACTTTGCCCGGACCCGCCTCGATGACCGCTCCATCCCATCGCGAAAGAAGCAGGCTCATGGAATCGGACCAGAGGACAGGGCTGGTCAGCTGGCGCGAAAGGGCGCCGATAATCTCCTCCCTGCCGCGCACGATCCCGGCGTCGGCGTTGCAGACCACTCCCACGCCGGCGTCCCGGAGTTCGAAGGTTTTTATGTACTCGACGAGTTCCTTCTGGGCAGGAGCCACAAGAGGTGAATGGAAGGCTCCGCTTACATTGAGGCGCAAGACCTTCTTCGCTCCCCTCGCCGCGGCCAGTTCCATCGCCTTTTCGATGGCTCCGATATGCCCCGATATAACGATCTGGCCCGGCGAGTTGATGTTCGCGACCACCGCAACAAGTCCCCCGGCGCCAGCCTCCCTGCAGATCGATTCGACGTCGTCGCGCTCCAGTCCGATGACGGCCGCCATCGTCCCGGGTTGTTTCACCCCGGCCTCGAACATCAATTCCCCTCTTTTGCGGACGATCCTGAGCGCGTCCATCGCGTCCATTACACCGGACACCGCCAGCGCGGAATATTCCCCGAGACTGTGCCCCGCCGTTATGACCGGTTCCACCCCGGCTTCCTCCCGCAGGACCGTTGCGGCCGCGATGCTGTGAAGAAGGATGGCCGGTTGCGCGTTCCGTGTTTCGGTGAGGATCTCGGCGTCCCCCTCGAATGAAAGACGCGAGATGGCGAATCCGAGGACTTCATCGGCCTCCCGGTAAATCCGTTTCACGGAGGGAAATCTCTCGCAGAGATCCCCGCCCATTCCCACATACTGCGATCCCTGTCCGGGAAATATCATCGCCGCTTTCATCAGCCGATTCTCCCATGGATGGACAAGCCCGGCCTGACAACAGGTCCGCGGCCGTGTCCGTCAGTTCCTGAAAAGCATCGATCCCCAAGTCAGCCCGCCCCCGAAGGCCACCATCATCACCAGATCGCCCTTTTTCAGGGTTCCGTTCTCCTTCAGTTCGCCCAGCGCGATGGGAATGCTCGCCGAAGAGGTGTTGCCGATCCTGTCGATGTTAACGACGACCTGCTCCCTCTCCAGTTTGAGGCGCTTTCTCACTCCCTCGATGATCCTTATGTTGGCCTGGTGCGGCACCAGGTAATCTATATCTTCCTTTTTGACTCCGGCCTCATCCAGGGTTCTTTCGGCCGCATCGACCATGGCCCGGACCGCGTACTTGAAAAGGCCGTCACCCTTCATCTTGACGTACTGCTGCCTCTCCTTGAGAGTCTCCACGGTAAGCGGCGCCCTCGATCCTCCCCCCGGGCGGTAGAGCAGTTCGCCCAGCGATCCGTCGCTCTGCATGTACGTTCCGATTATTCCCTGGCCGTGAGGGCAGGGCTCCAGCACGACCGAACCCGCGCCGTCGCCGAACAGAACGCACGTCGTTCTGTCCTCCCAGTCTATTATCCTGGACAGGACTTCCACTCCCACCACGAGCGCTTTCTTCGCGTGCCCGGTGGCTATCAACGACTGCGCCGTCGCCAGCCCGTAGATGAATCCCGAACAGGCCGCGCTGATATCGAATGCGGCCGCCTTCATTGCGCAGAGTTTGTCCTGTATGATGCAGGCCGTCGACGGGAGCGACATGTCGGGGGTGACCGTGGCCACTATGATGAGATCCAGATCCTTCGGATCGACTCCGGAGTCCTCCAGGGCTTTCTTCGAAGCAGCCAGCCCAAGGTCGCTCGCCGCTTCGTGAGAGGCCGCGATCCTGCGTTCGCTTATCCCGGATCTCGTCATTATCCATTCGTCAGTGGTATCCACCATCTTTTCGAGATCGAAGTTGGTAAGTATTCTCTCCGGAATATAATATCCGATCCCGGATATTTTCGCGCTCATCCGTCCGTTTTCCGGATGCGTCATTGCAATCCCTCAGTTCTGGATCGCAACTTGTCGTTGATACCGCTTTGTACGAAACGCTCCGCGGCAAAGACGGCGTTTTTTATGGCCTTGGCGGAAGAGCCTCCGTGACCTATTATCGTGACGCCGTCGACGCCAAGAAGCGGCATCCCGCCGTATTCGGCGTAGTCGAGCGTCTGTTTCATCTTCCGGAAAACCGGCCGCATCAGGAAAGCCCCCGTCTTCGCGGTGAAGCTTTCACTGACACCCTCCCTGATAAGACTGTTGATATAGTAAATGATGCTTTCAGTAAATTTCAGAACCACGTTTCCGACAAAACCGTCCGTAACGACGACATCCACCGTCTCCCTGAAGATATCCCTTCCCTCGACGTTTCCGACAAAATTCAGACCGCTTTTCCCGAGAAGGACGTGCGTCTCCCTGGTCAGCTCGTTTCCCTTGGAGGGCTCTTCACCTATGCTGAGAAGGCCTATGCGGGGATTGCCGCGCTTGAGGAAATGCTCGGCATAGACGGAACCCATCAGGGCGAACTGCTCGAGATGCCTTGGAGCACAGTCGGAATTTGCTCCTCCGTCCAGAAGAATGGTTCCGCCGTTTCGCGTGGGGAAAAAAATCGCGATGGCCGGACGGTCTATGCCGGGAATCCTGCCGAGGTATAGAAGCGAACTGGCCACGACGGCGCCCGTATTACCCGCGCTGACGACCGCCTGAACCTCCCCCTCGCGATGCATCCTGACGGCTACCGATATCGAAGATCCCTTTTTCCTGCGGATGGCCGTGGCCGGGCTCTCAGACATCGCGATAACCTCGGGGGCATCGACTATCTCCAGATTTTCGGTGGAAAAGCCCTTGCCTGATATATAGTTCTCAATGACGGACTTCCGCCCAACCAGAACGACGCTGAACCTTCCGGAAGCCTCGTTCACAGCTTCGACCGCACCATCTATTATTTCTTCGGGCGCCTTATCGCCGCCCATGGCGTCCAGAGCTATTTTCATTCTGCCCCCGGCAGGGATCTGGATCATTCCCCGTCATCCCGGTCCGTCACTGTTCCATTTTCCCGGTCGGATCAGGAAAGACTTTTACTTTTCTTCCTCGACCCGGGGCTTGATCACTTCGCGTCCGGCATAGTATCCGCAGTTGGGACACACCACGTGGGGCTGCTTCGGCTGATGACAATGGGAACATACCGCCATCGCAGGGTTCGTAGCCTTCCAGTGCGTTCTGCGTTTGTTTTTCTTGGACTTCGAAGTCCTGTGTTTTGGATTTGCCATGCTCACTCCTCCCGCTTGCGGGATTCTTCGTTTTTATCATCCTGCCCGCTCAGGATATTGTTAAGGGCTCCCCACCTTGGATCGTTTTTCTTTCCAGCGCACCCGCATTCCTTCCGGTTCAGGTTCTCTCCGCAGCCCGGACAGATACCTGAGCAATCCTCCCTGCACAGATACCTTATCGGCTGGTCAAGGAGCACCGCTTCCCTCACGCGGGGAAACAGGTCGAAACAGTATTCCTCGCCCGATCCAAGAAAGATGAAATCGTCCTCGTCGATCCCATCGGGAACCTGCACCTTCTCGCCGCTCTGGAAAACGATATCGAACCCGGTATCGATCCGGCACTCGAAGGTTTCGAGGCATCTGCCGCATTCCGCCTTGAAGAACGCGCCGATCCGCGCCTCGAGCAGATACCTGCTGCCGGTCTTCGTTATATCGACATCCACCCTGACCCGGCAGGGTGCCCGCTCCCCGGCGACCGACTCGATCTCGAACCTTTCATCGAAGGAAAAGGACCCCCGCTCGCCAACGTGAGCAAGATCCAATTCTATTTTTGGAAAATCCTTTTCCATAAAGCGTTTATATTAATCGCCGGCGAAGACGATAGCAAGCTCTTTTTCCGCCGAACCGGGTGAATCCGAGGCGTGCACGGCGTTCCTCTGCAGACTGGTGCCGTACATGTAGCGTATAGTGCCGGGCCTTGCTTCGGCCGGATCGGTCGCCCCGACCAGTTCCCTGAGCAACCTTACGGCGTTTTCCTTCTCCAGCTCGATGCCGACGACATCCCCCGATGTTATATACCTCACGAGATCCGCAAAAAACGGTTTTTCCATGTGGACCGAGTAGAACTCCCCGGCCTCCCTCCCGTCGAATCTGAATTGCTTCATCCTTTTCACAGTGAAACGGTTCCTGATGAGAAGGTCGATTATCTCGCCCTGTTTCCCAGCTTCGATCATCTCCGGTTTTATCATGACAAAAGTTTTTTCCACGTACCCCTCCTGCAATTTCATCGGAAAGGCGCGGGAGATCAAGGCCCCGGAATAGGTCCGGCGACGACGCGTCCCGCGTACATTAAAACAGACCCGAAATGATTCCGGCCATGTCGGCCGGCGTCGCGGCCACCCGTACTCCGGCGTCCTCGAACGCCTTTACCTTTTCGGCGGCCGTTCCGGTACCGCCCGTCACTATCGCGCCGGCGTGTCCCATCCTCTTGCCCGCGGGGGCGGTCCTTCCGGCGATGAAGGCGGCGACCTTCTTCGGGTAACCGTTCCTTATCACCTGAGCCGCCTGTTCCTCGTCGTTTCCGCCGATCTCTCCGATCAGCGCGACCACTTCAGTCTGGTCGTCTGCCGCGAACATCTCCATCGCCTCCAGAAGGTTCGTCCCCACGATCGGGTCCCCACCGATGCCCAGGCATGTCGACTGACCTATTCCATTCCGGGTGAGATGATAAACGATTTCATAAGTCAATGTACCGCTTCTGGATACAACACCCACATTACCTTCTTTATGAATACTTCCGGGCATGATGCCGACCTTCGATTTACCCGGCGAGATGACACCGGGGCTGTTGGGTCCAATCACCCTTGTTCCGCGCTCGCGAACGTAAGGGAGCACGCTCACCATGTCCCTGACCGGGATCCCTTCCGCAATGCACACGACAAGAGCGATCCCCGCATCCGAAGCCTCGTAGATCGCATCCGCGGCGAAAGCAGCCGGGACATATATCACGCTCGTATTGGCGCCGGTACTTCGGACCGCTTCCACCATCGAATCGAAAACCGGTATGCCTTCTTCGGTCTTCGTACCTCCCTTGCCGGGAGTCACACCGCCGACAACGTTTGTCCCATAGTCGGCCATCTGTTTTGCGTGGAAACCGCCATCCCTTCCAGTGATCCCCTGGACGATCAGCCTGGTCTCCCTGTCTACTAGAATACTCAAATCAGACTTCCTTTCCAGCGATCAACCGTTCGCTATGGCAATGGCTTTCTTGACCCCTTCATCCATCGTGGCGGCCGGCACCAGGTCGGTTCCCTCAAGTATCTTCCTTGCCTTCTCCTCGTTCGTTCCGATCAACCTCACGACGAGGGGGATGTCCACGTCGAGGTCTTTTTTCGCCTGGAGCAGCCCGGTGGCCACGTCGTCGCATCTGGTTATCCCGCCGAAGATATTTATCAGGATGGCTTTCACGTTCTTGTCGCGTACGATGATCCTCATCGCCGAAAGCACCTTGCCGGGGTTGGAACTGCCGCCGATATCGAGAAAGTTCGCCGGGCGGGCGCCGTAATGCTTTATCATGTCCATCGTCGCCATGGC
>JBFYZH010000077.1:0-16316 GCA_041309605.1 Candidatus Krumholzibacteriota bacterium | reverse complement strand
TTCTATGCACGATGGGCGACCCGATCCGGGGGGTTGGGATGCCACTTCGGATATCTCATGCCCGATCTTGCGATGGGGTTGTCCTTCTCGGGATATTCGGTCACTTATCCCTTTACCCCGGGGTACCCTCTGAGAAAGCCTCGCGCGATAATCGGCCGTACATCCTTCTATGGAAAGGCTTTTCTCGGGGTGGCGGTGAATGCGCGTTCAGCCGGTTTCGAGATTCTGTGCTTCTGCGCAAGGCCGGGTGGATGGAGCGAACGCGGATTTATCGTTGAAAATAAACCGGTCGCGGGATTGAGGCTGATAAAAAAGTCCCCTTCATTCGAAGGAGGGATCACCTTGTGGAAACGTGAAGGACCTGTCATGGCCGGCGTGGATTGGCGTGGGAAGGCGGGAAGAATGGATTTGGCCGCCGAAATATCGTGCGGGTCCGCACAGGGTCCGGCCGTGACCTGCGGATTCAACAGCAGGGAGGCTGTCGTAAATACGGGCCTGGTCGTTTATTCTGCGGCGGCCGGGAGTCTTCCGTCATCGGGGGATATTACCGGAGGGCGGGGGGACTCGGGCCTCGACAGGCGCGGGCTGTCTCTTGTCCTGGACCGAAAACTCCCCGGCGGACTGAAACTGCGCTATGCGTTCGAGCATGACATGTTCGGGGCGGCAGATCGCCGGCAGACAAGGAGTACCTCCAGAGCCGGTGTTTCGTCCCGCTGGAGAGGAAGGGAGATGAGGGTGGACTGGATATGGAAAGAGGACAACGATCTTCCCGCCATCCCATTCCCTCCCGCGCGGGAATCGTCATCTTCAACCGGGCAGAGCGTGAACATTCTCGTCAGGTCAAGGTCATCGGGAAGCGGGTGGCGCCTGTCGATCCTCTGTCCATGGTCGGACCTGTCCGCCGGACTGCTTTTTTCTCCATCCATCCGGATTAGATCCGGATCGGGCCGCTCGCGGCTTGATCTCTCGTGCGCCTTGTACAAGTCATTCCGGGGCACAGAAGGATTCTACTGCTACGAGCCTGTGATAAAAAGCGGCTATCCGTGGAAATACCTCGGAGGAGGGGGAGGGAGGACAGTGATCATGGGCAGTACCTTCTGGAAGGGGGTGAGGATGACGTGCAGGTTCCTGGCCGACACAAGGGATGGATATGATGTCGATATACAGAGCATGTTCGAATTCTGATCCTTATAAGATAAATTGGACTCATTCATGCATTCCTTTGAGAAGCTATGAACGATATCCGCACCATCACATATGACAGCAGCGTAACCGGAAGAAAAATCCTTTCCTTCCCTCCAGAACTTAAGTTTTACCCGCACCGGGAGGAACTAAGTCATTTACTGAATTTCGCAAAAGGCAAGGATTCGCTGATGAACCTGGCGGGATCGACGGGAAACATATATGGTCTTGCGAAGGATCTGTCGAGTTTTCTGTCACTTTCCGAGGAACCGTATATCGATATCATGACCATAACGGCCATGGCAGTCCTCGGAGAACCGGGTGCCATCAGGCTGGTGTACGCTCTGCTGATGGCCATACCGCCGCTTGAGAGATTTCTGGAAGAGATGATCGATTTTCACAGTACAATCCGGGTCATGGAACGGATAGAAAGGCGAATCTCCTCTGGCGCGAAGGTCGAAGAAAGTGACGAATGGTTCCGGAAAAAGGTCATGATGCTCTCCGGCTCGCTTCCGTTGCCGGACTGCTTCGTCTCGGATCCAATGAAACCGTGGCTTTCGTGGAGCGAAGGAGTGAGAAAGGCTATAGCCGATCCCGATGACAGATGGAACGAAGCTGTCATCGCCAGAGCCAGGGTGGAACTGGAAGCGAAGCAGCAGAGAATAAGGGATATTCTTGTATCGCTGGATCCGGATAAAAGAGAGGGACTTACAGTATCGCTTGGGGCCGTTAACGAGGAAATCAAATGGAAAAAGCTGGTGCTGGAAGAGACGGCGGGAAAACAGGGCAGCTCGCTGATGATCCTGAAAGCGGCTCTTGGAAACCAATGGGACAGGACGATCGCTTCATTGAGGAAGAGCAAGGCCGGAAACCTGGCAGCCGACATCCTTGAGATGCAATGGCAGAAAGCTCATACCTATCCCCAGATAAAGAATGGAACAGCGGTTCTGCGTGCCCTGTTGATGCATCCGGCCGTGAGCAAGTCCGGGAAGGCCCCGGATATTCTGAGTTGTATCTATATCCTTGTGGAATCTTCAGGTGACGGGAAGATCGATATTCTCATGCAAGCCGGCAGGAAGATCACCGAAATAGAGGGACAACCCGGATTCAACGTCGACGAAAGGATCCTGACGATAGATATCTCCAAGGTGGATACATCATATTTCCTCGAAGATGATCTCCCGACCGACGTGGATTGGATAGAGATAAGTCGAAGTAAAAAGTTGAGTTATAAATCTCTTGTGATGTCGTATCTGGACAATGACAGCTTTCTGACGCAGATCCTTAACAATCCCAAGGCGACCAATCAGCCGGGGCTGGTCGCCCTGGTGGCCCAGAGATGCAGGTCCCTGCGGATCCTTTCCCTGATAGCGAACCGGCGCGACCTGTACACCGGATTCAACAACAAGATGGTTCCCCTGAATCTTGTCATGAGCCCTGCGAAGATCCCGATCACGGCGATAAGGAAATTCATACATATCCGATATGTCGACAAGATGACCCTTATCAAACTGGCGCAGAGAGGCAGTTCCATGGCGAGGGAAGAGGTCAGGCGGGAGATAGACCGATATCTCAGGTCAGCGTCCTGATAACGGCTGCCCTTCTTGACTGAGGGAAAACCCCTTCTCGGAAAAGCACTAAAGGTCCGCCTCATCGTTGGTGATCTCCCGTCCAGTTCATATAATCCCCGTCATCAGTGCTATTGACAAAAAGACGGCCAGGACATAATATGCTGGATATTATCCCGGGTGATTGAACGATTTCCGGGACAGGTCGTTTTCTATTTAAAGGGGAGGAAAAATGCTGGCTGAAAGGATGAAAAGGCTGGGCACTGAAACGGCTTTTGAAGTGCTCGCCAGGGCCAAAGCCATGGAGGCCGCCGGTAGGGATATCGTCCACCTGGAGATAGGCGAACCCGATTTCGACACACCTAGAAATATAATCGACGCCGCGATCAAGGCTCTCAACGGCGGATACACTCACTATGGGCCGTCCGCAGGGATACCGGAGGTCCGAAAAGTCTTTGCAGAGTTTCTGACAAAAGACAGGGGTGTCGAGGTCAAGCCGGAGAATATCGTGGTCACGCCGGGAGCGAAACCCATCCTCTTTTTCTCCATCCTGGCGCTCGTGAACGAAGGGGACGAGGTGGTATACCCCAACCCCGGATTTCCAATATACGAATCGGTCATCAATTTCGTGGGGGCAAAACCGGTTCCCATCCCGCTGAGGGAAGAGAAGGCCTTTTCCTTCGATCTGAAGGAGATGAAGGGACTGGTCAATGACAGGACGAAACTGATCATAATCAATACGCCGCATAACCCGACCGGCGGTGTCCTGACGGCTGAAGATATGAAGGGTATAGCCGAACTGGCCAGAAAGCACGACGCATGGATCCTGAGCGATGAAGTCTACAGCAAGATGGTCTACGACGGCAAACATGTCAGCATGTATGATTACCCCGAAGTAATGGACAGGACAATCCTTCTCGAGGGACATTCGAAAACTTATGCGATGACGGGCTGGCGTCTCGGCTACGCGGCGATGCCGGTCGAACTCGCCGCGCAGGTTTCAAAGCTTCAGACAAACAGCAATTCCTGTACATCGAGCTTTACCCAGATGGCCGGTATCGAAGCGTTGACGGGACCGCAGGATGAATCCCTGAAGATGATGGCCGAATTCAGGGCCAGAAGAGACATGTTCGTGGATGGTCTGAACAAAATCCCCGGATTCAAGTGTCTCAAACCCAGCGGCGCGTTCTACGTATTTCCCAATATCACCGGAACAGGGATGAAATCCAAACAGATCGAGGAATTCCTGCTGGAGAAGGCCGGAGTGGCGGGGCTTAGCGGAACGAGTTTCGGAAAGTATGGCGAAGGGTACCTGAGGTTCTCTTACGCGAACTCACAGGCAAACCTGAGGAAAGCTCTCGACAAGATCAGTAAGGCGCTGTAAAAACACGGAGCATAATGATGAAACCCCTGGTGGAAGGAAACTTCCACCAGGGTAAATATTTTTCGGAGGTAATCTTGGATAACGGCATCGACGTTGTGGCACTCGGTGGAAATGCGATAATCCCCGCTGATGGTGATGGCAGTATAGAAGAACAGAGAAAAGTGACTACCGAGACGATGGGGCAGGTCGCCGATCTGATTATGTCCGGTAGAAAGATCATCATCACGCATGGAAACGGTCCGATCGTGGGGAATATCCTTGAAAGGAACGAAGCGGTAAAGGACAGGATTCCGCCGATGCCGCTCGATATATGCGGAGCCGATTCGCAGGGCGGGATCGGATATATGATACAGCAGATACTTAAAAACGAGCTTGTGGCGCGCGGTATCGACAGGCAGGTTGTAGCCCTCGTATCACAGGTCGTCGTGGATAAAGACGATGATGCTTTTCAGAATCCTACGAAGCCGATAGGCCCGTTCTATTCCAGGGAGGAATCGGGCATCCTTACGACGTCCAAGGGATGGGTCATGAAAGAGGATTCCGCAGGCAGGGGGTTCAGAAGAGTCGTCCCGAGCCCCACTCCAAGAGAGATCGTCGAATCTCAGACCGTTTCAAGTCTCCTCGAAATCGGAACGATAGTCATCGCGGTGGGCGGTGGAGGTATTCCCGTGATCCGCGATAACGGGAGGCTTCATGGCATCGAAGCCGTGATAGACAAGGATCGGGCGGCTTCCGTGCTTGCCGAAGGAATAAATGCGGAAAGGTTGATAATCCTTACCAACGTCGAGCAGGTTTACAGGAACTTCGGCAGGGAGGGACAGGAAGCCATCAGGGAAATACGTTTGTCGCAGATCCGCAAACTTTACGAAACGTACGAATTTCCCGCCGGCAGCATGGGCCCGAAGATCAGGTCGGCCATCGATTTCGTGGCTTCAGGCGGACGGGAGGCCATCGTGTCCCATGCCGGCAGGCTTCTCGATGCGTGTGAAGGAAGAGCGGGAACCCATATAATCCCGGACTGACGTTTCAGCCCGCCGAGAAGTTATTTCTTGAGTGGCGGCAGGATAGCCCGCCTCAAATGCCAGTCGTTCGCCTGCGGGCGGGGACCAATCTTCGCAATGGAATCCATGCGGTCGTCCACGGTTAGATAAACGGGCTTGTACAGAGCGGGCGATAATGGCGGAACCCGGAGTCAAAATCAATCTGCCTTTCGGCGACACATCGATCAGCGTTGAGCTTCCACGCGATGTCAGGGTGGAGGGCGTGTCGCATCCGCGACCGCTCGAGGATCCGAAAAAAGAATTGATTTCCGCCCTTCTATCCCCGGTGCAGTCAGCACCGCTTTCAGGACTGGTGGTGGGGGACGGGCGTATATGCATCCTGATTTCGGATGTTACAAGGGGAGGATCGACCGGATGTTTGCTGGGGATGCTTCTCGAACACCTTCTGGATCTGGGAGTGGAGCAAAAAAGGATCGAGATCGTCCTGGCGATGGGAATGCACAGGGGGCATACTCCGGACGAGATCCGAAATCATCTCGGCGTGAAGATTGTATCGGGGTACAGAATCGTCGAACATAACGCGAGGAACGGGTCCTTTGTGGAGGTCGGAGTCACTCCCGCCGGAACGCCCTGCCAGTTCAATGAACGCGTGGCCGATTCATGCCTTGTCATAGGTCTTGGAACCGTATCCTTTCATTACTTCGCCGGATTCGGCGGTGCGAGAAAACTCATTCTTCCCGGGATCTCTTCGGAAAAGACGATTCTTGCCAACCATAGGCTCTCGCTTCTCAAGGATGCGGGCGACGGGCTTGCGGAAGGATGCAGGCCGGGAAATCTCGACGGAAACCCGGTCCATGAGGATATGGTTGCCGGCGCGAGGATGTTCCCTGCACCGGTTTTCATGATAAACACGGCGTTCGATCGCGATGGCAGACTGGTATTCATCAATGCCGGGGATATGGAAAGCTCTCACCTGGCGGCCGTGAAATGGTACCACAGCAATTATTCTTTCAATATATCCCGTCCTTACAAGGTCGTCATGGCATCGGCCGGCGGGACACCGAGGGATATGAACCTTCTCCAGAGCCATAAGGCGATCCGGTACGCCGCCGATGCGGTGGACCAGGGGGGTGTGCTGCTGATAGCGGCCGCCTGCACGGAAGGCATCGGTTCCGATTCCTACGATGACGCTTTCCGCGACGGGCGGGAGGCCGTTCCCGGCAGGGTCAGTTCGAAATACACGCTCAACTCGCAGACGGCGATGTCGACATATGACCTCACGGGACGGATATCGGTTTACATGCGTTCACTTCTTGGCGATACCGAAATTTCCAGATTCGGTTTCTGTCCCTGGCATGAGGATTACACCTCTTATCTTATCGATGGGATCCCCTGCGATGAGATGCTTGTCATCGGGGATGCCGCCACATTTCTACCCGTATTGTCCTGGGATATTCCGCCGGTCGACTGAGAACCACCCGATCCGGAGAAACAAAAGCATCCAGGGTATCGTATTCCAGACAACATATGTGAACACGCACGGGAGAAGGTTCTGTGTCGGTTGTACTAAAAGATTTCACGGTAAAATACGGGGAAGTGACCGCCGTAGACCATCTCGACGTCACATTTCAGCCCGGTTCGACCGGGCTTCTCGGCGCGAACGGGGCGGGAAAATCGAGCCTGATAAAGGGGCTTCTCGGTCTGGTTCCGCTGGCCGGCGGAACGGCCACGCTTTTCGGAATGGATATATGCGCCGAAAACAAGGAAATTAGAAAATCCATCGGGTACATGCCCGAAGACGACTGCCTAATCCCCGGCCTGTCCGGAATAGGTATGGTTCAGTACGCCGGCGAGCTGTCGGGGATGACCGGAGGGGACGCGATGCAGCGCGGGCACGAGATGCTTTTTCTCGTGGGGCTGGGCGAGGCGAGATACAGAAAAGTCGAGACCTATTCAAGGGGGATGAAACAGAGGGTCAAACTCGCACAAGCGATCGTCCACGATCCGCGGTTGTTGTTCCTCGATGAACCTACAAGCGGGATGGACCCCGGAGGCCGCCTGGACATGCTCGATCTGATACAACACATTTCATTGTCGGAGAAGATGAGCGTCGTCCTGGCGACTCATATTCTTGCCGACGTCGAAAGAATATGTAAAAACGTCGTGATAATCCACGGGGGCAGACTGGCCACACAGGGGGGGATGGATGAATTGAAGGGTGGTTATACAGACGCGTTCAAGGTGCGGGTGGAGGGGGACGGAGAGGCGTTCAGGGAATGGCTGAAAGCCCGCGGATGCCTGGTGGAAAGCGACGGAAGAAGCCACTTCGACGTCACGCTCCCCGCCGCGGCGACATCGGATCTGCTTCTGGAGGCCTCGCGCAGTACGGGTGTTCAGCTCAGGAAGATGATTCCCAGCATTCAGACGCTCGAGGATGTCTTCGTCAAAACGATAGAGAAAGACAAAGATGCCGATATATGAACAGGTGTACAAGAGCCGCCAGGGAATGACAGCCGCGACGGTGCCTGCCTGGTGGATCATCGGAAGGACCGGAATCCGGCTGTCCTGGAAGAAGAGCATGGTACTGCTGCTTCTCGTGTCGTCCATCCCGTTGTTATTCCGCGCGGTTCAGGTATACATGGCAACGAAACTGGACGTTGCGGTGGATTTGACCGGGGAAGCCGGCGCGCCCCTCATCGACGCAGGTTATTTCCTCGGATTTATCGGTGGGCAGATGTTTCTGCTCATCATGGCGATGATACTGGCCGGAGCAGGGCTTGTAGTGAACGACAGAAAATTCAAGGCGCTGCCGCTTTATTTCTCGAAGCCTCTTGATTTCAGGGATTACGTCAGCGGGAAGTTCATGGTGATATATTTCTACGGCAGCCTTCTGACACTCATCCCGTCGATGCTCCTGTTTCTTATCATGGTGTTGACATCCAGGGATCTGGCATTCCTCAAGAGCTGTTACTGGGTGCCTTTTGCCCTGATAATTTTCACGAGCGTCATCCTGGTCACGATGGGAGCGGTCATTCTGGCCGTATCGTCGGCAGCGAGGGGCGCAAGATCGGCGTCCATCTTCTTTTTCGTGGCGATGACAATTCCGGACTTGTTCAGGCGCGTTATCCCGGGAGTCCCCGGGATCGGTCTTTTTTCCATCACGGCGGATCTCCAGCAGGTCGGGGCGTTTGTTTTCAAAAGGGAACTTCCCTTTGAATTCCCGGCTTACTGGAGCGCCGGAGTTCTCGCCGCGGTAATAATTATCTCTTACGTCGTAATAAGGAAGAGGGTCAAACCCGAAGAGGTGGTCACTTGATGATCCGGATAGACAATCTGTCGAAGTGGTACGGCCAGGTCATCGGCGTGAACGACCTTACGTTCGAAACGGAACCCGGAGTGACCGGATTTTTAGGGCCCAACGGCGCGGGGAAAACGACCCTGCTAAGGCTTCTGACGGGACAGCTTCGCCCCAGCAAGGGAAGTATACTCATAGATGGGCAGCCGGTCTGGAACAACCATGCGATATTAAGGAAAGTCGGATACTGTCCGGAGCTGGATGTCTTCTGGAACTACCTTACGGGCAGGAAATTCGTGACCGGTTTCATGCGGATCCACGGATTCGACAGTGAAGAATCGCAGGGCCGCGCAGCGAAGGCAATCTCGCTGATGGGTATGGAAAAGCACCAGGATAAAAAGATAGGAAGTTACAGCCGGGGGATGCGCCAGAGGATCAAACTCGCGCAGGCAATCGCGCATGACCCTGACGTGCTGCTGCTTGACGAACCGCTCAACGGGATGGATCCGATAGGCCGGCACCAGACGATGCAGCTCATCAGAAGGCTGGGGGAAGAGGGCAAAACGGTCATCGTTTCGAGCCATGTTCTCCATGAAATCGAAGAAATGACGGATACGATACTCCTTATCAACCATGGCAGTCTTCTGGCAGAGGGCAATATATACGAAATCAGAAGGCTTATAGACTCGCATCCGCTCCAGGTTTCCATCATGTGCGACAATGTCAATATCCTGACTGCGAAACTGCTGGAATACGACGACGTTAAAAGCGTCCAGTTCGACCGGCAGAGCAGCCGGCTCACGGCGGAGACCGTAAGTCCGGATGAATTTCACATGCGGCTTCCAGCCATTGCGCTGGACAACGGAATAAGGATTCATTCGCTTTGGTCGCCCGATGAAAATCTTGAAGCGGTGTTCGATTATCTGGTGAGGTGATCGCATGGGCTACCTGTTTATTTTCTTTCTTCGAGACGGCATCCACAGCAGGAGGGCCGTCTGGATACTCGTGATGGGAATGATCCCGGTCGCGGCCGCCCTGGTTCTCCTGCTGTCGTCGCGCATCTTCGAAAACAGCGACCTGAATCTCCGCTTGATTTATCCACAGTTCACCTACCTTATGTTCCTTCATTTCCTGCTTCCACTTGCGGCGGTTTTTACCGGAACCGCGGTGATCGGCGACGAAGTGGAGGAAAGGACGCTCCAGTATCTTATCACCAGACCGGTGCCGCGGTGGAGTATCGTCGCCTTTAAAGCACTCGCCGGCGTGGTTACGGTGGGAGCCGTCATCCTTGTGTCTTTCGCGCTCACCTATATCATAATGACCGCCGGTTCCGGGCAGGCCCGTCTCGCCCGGGGAATACCGTCGTTTCTGCGCAGCTGCGGAGCGATGATCCTGGGCCTGGCTGTTTACATGCCGCTGTTCGGATTTATCGGGGGCGTATTGAAAAAGCCGGTTTTTGCAGGCCTGCTGTTCGTATTTGGCTGGGAAAGCGCCGTGGCGTGGTTTCCAGGCAACGCGAGGTTTCTTACGGTGGCCCATTACCTGCATTCGCTTTTTCCGGAGACTATCAGGATCGATCCGGACAGCATCGGCAATTCGTTTTTCGGGATAGCTATTTCCGCCAACAGGACGCCGGCAACGATCTCGATTGCGGTGCTGTTGACGATGGCCGCCCTATTCACCGCCCTGATGACAGTTCTTCTTTACAGGAAAGAGTACAGGCTGGAGCAGGATTCCTGATCCACGGCATTGCGGGACAGGTAGAATGGGACGCTTGCACGCCAACCGGGAAATAATCACCGGATTATTTCGCCTTGCTGATAACGCGATACGACCATTTCCTTATTTCATCGAGTTCCATGTAGATATTCGGGAGAATGACAAGGGTCACGATGGTGGAAAATGCGAGCCCGCCGACAATGGCCCTTGCCATCGGGAAATACGGAGGTCCGTCCCCGCCTATCTGCGTCCCCACCACGCACAGTGGAACTAGGCTGATGACCGTCGTCCCGGCGGTCATGAGAATGGGTCTGAGACGGTGGCGGCCGGCCTGGATTATGGCTTCGGAACGGTCAAGGCCCTTGCCGCGGAGGTGGTTTATGTAATCGACCAGCACGATTCCGTTGTTGACCACGACTCCGATAAGAATAAGAATGCCTATCATGCCCATTATCGACATCTGCGTGCCTGTTACGAGGAAAAACCAGTACACTCCCACGATCGCGAAAAGGATCTGTGTCCAGATCGCCGCCGGAAAGACGATCGATTCGAAGAGGGCCGCCATGACGAAATAAATCAGGGCGAGAGCGAGGGCAAGGTTGAGCAACATCGTCTGCATGGCTTCGTCCTCTTCATTGAACACCTCCCCGTAATTCCACTTGTATCCAGAGGGAAAATGGAAGTTATCCAGCACCGCGGCGATCTTTTCCTTTGCTTCGCCGACCGTGATGCCTTCGAGATTGGCGTTGACGCCTATGGATGTGGTCCTGTTCTCCCGATTGATGTTGTTAGGCCCGCGGCGGATGTTGAAATCGGCCACCGAAGCGAGGGAAACGGCCTGTCCGCCTTCGCTGATGAGAGGGATATTTTGAAGCTGTTCGAGGGTCTGTCTGTCGGTATCCTGGAATTCAAGGCGCATCTCCACTTCGCCCTGTTCGTTCCGGAAATGTCTCAGGTTTATACCCCTCACGGCGGCCGACACGACGGTCGCGACTTCCTGAGAGGTGAAACCGTATTGTCTCGCGAGGTCCCTGTCCACGACGACCTGGATCTCCTTTTTGCCCACTTCAGCCTCGGACCTTACGTCTGAAAATCCCTCGATCATCGAAAGGGTCCATGCTACCTCGCGCGAAAGTTCCGAGAGGTAGTCGCTCGATTTGCCGACAAGCTGTATTCTGATTGATTCCGTTCCGCCGCCGGGATTCTGCCATTCGAACGACGGGTTTGCGATGGCCAGTTTAGGCAGATCCTTCTTGATCAGTTCCTTGATTTTATCGACCGGTTTTTTAGCCCCCCTGCCTTTTTTCAGCAGGACGGTGGATTGCGCGTAATCCCCCTGGTAGTACGAATAGACAGATTCGATTTCAAATTCATCCTGTCTGGAGAAAAGGAAATTTTCGTAGACGTTGACGGCTTCCTCGACCTTTTCAACGGTGTAATTGTCGTTTATATGATAGTGGAGCCTGAACCTTCTGTCGTCGGGTTCGTTGAACATATCCATCTTGACGAATTTGATGGGAACGGCGATGCTGGCAAGCAGAAAAACGATCATTCCTATCGTCGCTTTCCTGTGATTCATGGTCCATCCGAGAAGCAGGCAGTATTTATCCTGCATCCTGTCGACGATTGTGGCCTTGGCCTTCTCCCGCGTAAGTTTTATCCTGGAGGCAAAAAGGGGCACGATAGTCTCGGCCAGCACAAGAGACACTCCAAGGGCGATACATATCGTAATTCCGACATGTTTGAGGTAAATCGAAATCTCGTCGTTCGGGCTCACGATATTCGGCAGGAACACGATGGCGGTCGTAAGCGTGCCCGCAGTTATGGCAAGGGAAACTTCGCTTACACCAGTATTTATCGCGTTAACGGTATCCATGCCGTCCATCTGATGCCTGTGAATGCTTTCCGCAACGACAACGGCGTTGTCGACAAGCATCCCGATTGCCAGCATCAGCCCCATCATGGTCAGGATATTCAGCGTGATGCCGGCGAAATACATGCAGGCGAGGGTTATATAAATTGAAAGGGGAACTGAGAGAGCTACTATCAGGGTCGACGAGATCCTTCTAAGAAAAAAGTACAACACAAGGATGGAGAGGAAACCTCCGATAACTCCGGACTTGAGGACTTCATCCAGCGAACTTTCGACTCCCTCGGCCGCGTTGTCCATGTAAAATATGTTTATCCCGTCCATTTCGGGAAGTTTGCGGATTTCGTCTATTTCCGAAATGATAAGATCCGCGGTTTCCACAAGGTTCGCTCCGGATTCCTTGAAGACATCCAGGCCGATCGCGTACCTGCGGTTGAGATGTCTTCCATAATTGAGCTTGGGATGACCGTATGTTATTTCGGCTATATCCCTCAGGCGGATGTTGTCTCCTACGACGACGTCTTCTATATCCTCGATGGAACTGAATTCTTCCATAGGACGGACGACGAGGCGCTGGCCGCCGTCCGATATCTTGCCCGCCGTGACGAGGAAATTGCTCCTCATCAGCGTTGTCGTGAGCCTGTTTATGTCGATGTGGTGGGAGATGATCCTGTCGGCGAGCAGTTGGATCCTGATTTCCTTTTTTTCCACGCCATAGAGATCGACCTTTGAAACCCCTGCGATTCTTTCCAGCCTCCGTTTGATATTTCTGTCCAGCATGTCATAGGAATTCGAAAGGTCCCTGTTGCTTGAGATCCGCATCGAGAGCATCTGCATGTCGCTGGTCGAGAATTTTCTGATAAAGAATCTTTCAAGATCTTCGGGGAAGAGATGGCGGATACCGTCGAGTTTTTCCTTGGCTTCAAGCGCTTTAACGTCCGTATCGATTCCCCAGGCGAAGTTTATCCTTACCCAGGAACCGCCTTCATAGGAGTTTGATTGTATGTCTTCTATCCCGCTGATCGTGGCGAGCACCTCTTCGGCCGGCCTTGTGATCTGCTTTTCAATTTCCTCGGGAGTGGACCCGGGATAAGGGATGTCCACGAAAATAAACGGCGCGTCAAGTTCGGGAAAATATTCCTTCGGCAGAAGCACAGAGGAGATTATTCCGATCACGACGAAACATACGAAGATCATCATTATCGTGACGGGGCGTTTTAGTGAGAAATCGGTCAAATTCATCATTTTCCGTCCGTTGAAAGCCGGGCGATCAATCCTCTGAAAAGGCTGTCGATCGCCCCTTGCGTTATTTCCTTCTGTCGACCAGGTCGTATACCACCGGAATAACGACAAGAGTAAGAAGCGTCGATACGGTCAATCCGCCGATCACCGTGATGGCCATCGGAGCGCGAAGCTCCGCTCCCTCGCCGATTCCGAGAGCAAGAGGCAGAAGACCGAGCACTGTGGTCATCGTGGTCATAAGTATCGGGCGAAGACGAGCGCGGCCGCCGTCGATGATGGCTTCGAGTTTTCCCGCGCCGTTTTCCCTCATTTTGTTGATAAAATCGACAAGAACTATGGCGTTGTTCACGACGATGCCTGCTAACAGTATCAGACCGATAAAAACGACCACGCTTATGGTCGAGCCTGTAATAAACAGCGCGAATACCGCTCCGATCATCGCCAGAGGGATGGTGAAAAGTATGATAAATGGATGAAGAAAAGATTCGAACTGCGACGCCATGACAAGATATACGAGGAAAATCGCCAGAAGAAGCGCGAATTGCAGGGATTTGAATGAAGACGACATCTCTCTGTTCTGCCCGGCCAGTCTGGCGTTGAAATCGAGGGGCATGGGTATGCCGTCTATTATTGAATTTATCTCCGCGGCCGCGCTTCCAAGATCTCCGAAATTGAGGTTTGCCGTCACGACGGCCACACGCTCCTGATCAATTCTCCTTATTTCCCCAGGCCCCGTATCGACGACTATGTCGGCGACTGCATCGAGAGTCACAGGCCTGTCGCTTTCCGGATTAATGACAAGACGTCTAATCTTTTCGATCGAATTGCGGTCGTTTTCCATTGCGCGTACCAGCACGTCTATCCTGCGATCGTGCCATGAGTACCTGGTAGCCACATTTCCCCTGACCTGGCTGACGACCCGGTCGGCGATCTGGTAAACCGCAAAACCCAGGGATGCGGCGCGTTCCCGGTCGAACCTTATCTGTATCTCGGGGTGCCCGCCCTGCATAGTGGACTTGACGTCCGCGAAACGATTGGAGGCTTCGAGTTTGCCGGCTATCTCGTCGCTGATCCTCTTCAGCTGCTTCATGTCGAACCCTGTGACTTCTATTTCCACCGGTGTTTTGAAGGTGAAAAGTGTCGGATGAAAGAACTTGTATTGCAGGTCCGGAATACCGCCGAGACTGTTACGCAGCGCGCCTATCACCCTTTCTTCGTCCTTGTTTCTCGATCCGGGAACCAGGACGACATTAATTTCGCCATAATTTTCGCCGCCCTGTTCCGGATTGGCGTCCATCCTGTTACCGGACCCAGCCACGGAAAAGGTCGTATTTATGCCCTCCGCACCTTCCGCAGCCTTCTGGACTCCGGCCATCGTCCGCGCCGTCACTTCCAGCGGCGTCCCTGGAGGAAGCTTGAATTCGATTCCGAATTCGCCCTGCGACAGTTGCGGTATCAATTCGATGCCCAGGCGGGGGATAAGGGCAAGGGAGGCGATGAACAGGGCGAGAGCCGTGAAAATCACCCTTCCCCTGTGAGAGAGCGACCATTTGAGGAGATCGTAATACCGGTTCTCGAGCCCCATGTAGACCCTTTGGAACCTGACTAGCGCTGGATCGAGGACGAATCTCATCGCCTTCGAGACCCGGGTCGCGGCTCCTCCCGCAATCCTGACCATGAATACGGGAACCGTCATGAACAGGAGCGACCGTGTTTTCCTGCTCCATCTTCCGAAACGCGTCCTTGGTTCGGCGGGAGTCTCCTGATCTTCGATTTCCTCGATCCTTTTTTGCTGAAGCGACGACAGCACCGGGATCAATGTCAAAGCCACCACGAGCGAGGCAAGAAGGGAAAAGGTCACGGTCAACGCCTGATCGCGGAAGAGCTGACCTGCGATTCCCTTTACGAATACCAGCGGGATGAATACTGCGACGGTCGTCAGTGTGGAAGCCGTGACAGCCATGCCGACTTCGCTCGCTCCGTCGATGGAGGCTTGAAGTGCGTTTTTGCCTTTCTCCCTGTGTCGCGCGATATTTTCCAGCACGACGATGGAGTTGTCCACAAGCATGCCGACCCCGAGAGCGATGCCTCCAAGCGACATAATATTCAGCGTCAGATCTGATCCATACATAAGGTTGAAGGTCGCTATGACCGATATCGGTATCGACAGGGAGATTATCACCGTGGCCCAGAAACTCTGCAGGAAGAAATACAGGATCAAAACGGCAAGCAACCCGCCAATTATGGCGGCCTGGATTACCTCGTTGACCGCCTGTCTGATGAACGTCGACTGATCGTAGACCTTTATCAACTCGTAATTCCCAGGTATTATTTTATGGGCACGATCGAGTATCTTGTCTACCGCCCTTGCGACGGTCACGGTATTGGCGTCGCCTTCCTTGTAGAGGGCGATCTCCACCGCCTCCTCGTTGTTCATGTGAATGATGGCTTCACGTTCCTTGTAGCCCTGCTTCACCGTCGCCACATCCCTGAGATACGTGGGTTTTCCGTCCTTTGTCGAAATTATGATGTTGCCGATCTCCTCCACGGACTGAAACTCGTTCATAGTGCGGACAAGGTACTGCTGGGTTCCTTCCTCAAGGCGTCCGCCCGACAGGTTCACGTTTTCAGCCCCGACCTGCCTGGCGAGCTGTTCGATGGGAAGGTCGAGCTGCACCAGTCGCCCCTGGTCGACCAGTATCTGGATTTCGTCCTCAAGCCCGCCGCTCACCTTGACAGCTGCAACACCCAGCGCCGATTCGAGCTCTTTCTTGAGCTCCTCCTCGGAGAATCGCCTGAGAAACTTCAGGTCCTCTTCGTTGAACGAGGCATTCTGAGCGGCAGACGATCCGGTCGGCGTCTCCGGGGCTGCCGCTTTAGCGCTTTTTTTCTTGAATCCGAAGCGTATGATGGGATCAAGCGAAGGATCGAAGCGCAATATGGACGGCCGTTGTATATCGAGGGGAAGGTCGAGGGCGTCGAGCTTCTCGCGCACATCCAGTCCCGCATAATCCATATCCGTTCCCCATTCGAACTCGAGTATAACGTCCGACTG
>JBFYZH010000076.1:0-4090 GCA_041309605.1 Candidatus Krumholzibacteriota bacterium | reverse complement strand
CACGCGGCTTTCCTCCCTGCTGAGGTTCGTTCCAACCCCTGCGCTTATCCTGAAGTTTTCGGCCGGCGCGTAATTGAAATGCCCCCCCAGGTCGGCCGTGACCGTCCTGTTGTATTTGAAATCCTGTTGTCCCCTCGATGCCTCCCCCGCGACATACACCTTGGATTTGGACGCCTTCAGAAGGGGCTTCGTTAGGATAAAATTGAAACCCGCCGATTCCTTCTCCTGCACGATCTGCTTGCCGTACCTGGAAAGTCCGAGGCTTTTCTCCCTGTCGTAGGTATCGTTTAATGAAATGTCGAAAATGTAGAGGGAAGGTTCCAACTTCGTCGCCGAGCTGGTGAACGACTCGAAAATCATGTCCATGTCCCGTCCCCTGAAGCTCTTTTTGCCGACCATGAGGTTGCTGTCGATGACCCACTCGTCTCCCGCCGAATACCTGACGGTGACCCCGGTCTCCGCTTCATTGCTGCTTTCGGTGAACTTGATCGAGGATTCGCTGACCAGCGAAAACCCTTCAACCGCCGCCGAATCGGCGGCGGCCGTCGTGGAATCGCTTTCGGTCATCGTGGAGTCGGTCCCGGCCCCGGCGGAGCTGTCGGCGCCGGCAGCGGCGCCCGGCGGGGCCTGTACGGGAGCCTGCCCCGCGGCTTCGGCACGCGCCGGTACCGACAGGACGGCATGCAGCAGGATCAGTGCCGCAAGCGCCTTCGGCGGGAGCGCCCGCGTCTGCGCCGGCATCGGGACTGCCGGGAATATTTTATGAAGTCCTTTCATCCTTCTCCACCGGATCGTTTTCCTCCGCCGGGCGGCTCTTATACCGGAGATTGTCCTTCTCCGCCGGTTTGCCTGAAGATCCCGAACAGCCTGAACCATTCGTCGAGATCCAGCTCTTCGGGCCTCTTGCTCACATTTACCCCTGCGGCGGCGAACGCCTCTTCCGCCGCGCTCCGCCCTTCGGGGCCGCGGCCGTCCCGCAGCACGTTCAGCAGCTTCTTGCGCCGCTGTGAAAAACCCCGTTTCACGAAAGAGAGGAATTCGTCCGGCCCTGCCGGAGCGCCCTCCTTCTTTTCCGGCCTGAAGTCGAGAACGACACTGTCTATCTTCGGCGGCGGCACGAAGGAACCGGCCTTCACCTTCGCCACCTCGGATATCCCGAGGTAGGCCCTGAGAAAGACCGTCAGGATACCACAATTCCTCTCCCCGGGCGAGGCCAGAATCCTTTCGCCGACCTCCTTCTGGACCATGATCACCGCGCCGGCGCATCCGCGCGAAAACGGCAGCCTAAGCAGGATCGTGCTGGTCAGAAGGTAGGGGATGTTACCTGCGATCCTGTACCTTTGCCATCCCCTTTTTTCCGCTTCCGCGTCGAAGTCGACATCCCTTATGTCCGCCTCAACTATCTCGACGAGCGGCCACCGCGCGCAGGCATCCCTCAAAAGCGGCGCCAGCTCCCGGTCTATCTCGAACGCGGCGATCCTCGATCCCTTTTCCGCGAGGGGGATGGTCAACGCCCCCCTGCCCGGCCCTATCTCGAAGACCGGCAGGCCCTCCCCGGGCCGCAGGGCTTCTACGATCTTCCTTATCGCCCTTTCCGAGACGAGGAAATTCTGCCCCAGGCTTTTTTTTGCCCTGCCCGCCGCTGACCCCTTCATCAAGCCGTCCTTTGTCCGGGTCGTTTCGTCGATTCGCCCGCCATCCGCGGCGCAGGCCGTAACATCGGCCGCGGCCCCCGTGCCCGGCGCGTGTCCTGTCATGTATCGCGTCCCCGCGAGCGCCGGTCGTCGCGGGAGTCTCCGCGCCGGCCCTCCCGACGGGCACCTGATGTCGCAATCTATCATACAGCAACAATATATACAATGCATCGCCGATTGTCCCGGATGATTACCGGAAAGATAGCAGTGGGTTCTGTCAGTTCCTGCCTTCAGGGGATCGATCGTCTTCTTCCTGCCCGCCGGCCGGGCAGAAGATATCGTGCGCGGAGTACTCGATGCTGCAGACCGGGCAGCGGGAAAACATTTCCTGGTGTTCTTCGAGCGCCTTCTGGGCCCGGTCCCATTCCTTTTCGGATACCATCAATATATTACCATAAGGGTCTTTCGATTTCAACAGGAGAGATCGTATCCCGATCCTCGACAACAGGTCCACTCGATGCTCCGCCTGGACGCTTCTGCGGAAATACCCTATGCTCTGCCACTTTATCTTTCCATCCTCGGTCAGGTGCTTCGCGCAGACCGATATCCCGTCGATAAGGGTTATTCCCTCCTCCGCCGGCTCTCCGCAGATCGCGCAGATCGGACCTTTCATACCGTGCACGCTCCGTCCCTGCGGCGAAGCGGGGCCGCCCCGTCCCCGGCGACTACCCCGTCACTCCGGCAAAATGGTACTTCCTCACACGGAACCGCGCCCCGGGGATGCCCTCCACCAGGCGCCTTGTCCTCTCGAGGTCGATCCCGGGATAATCGACCGCCGTCACCATGCACTCCATCCTCGATGCGGCCGCCCTTTTTATGAAATCGAGCACCGCGTCGAAGGCTTTTTCCCCGGCGTCGGGCCTGCATATCGCCATGTACATCTCCCTGTCGGGAGCGTTGAGGCTGATCGACACCCTGTCGAAATATTCCTCCAGCTCGGGGACTATGTCCCTGCGATTGATCATGTTTCCATGACCGTTCGTGTTCAGCCTGATCGGCAGGCCGTGCTTTTTAAGTATTTCGGCAGATTCCTTTATCGACTTTAGCCTCGCGGTGGGTTCGCCGTACCCGCAGAAAACGATCTCCTCGGACTCCCACGAGGCGAGGATCTCCTCGACCGCCTTGACCATTTCTTCGACCGGAGGATCGACTACAAGGTTCAGATTATATCCGTAAAGCTGATTGTTGGACCTCAGCCTCGCGCAGAAGACGCAGTCGTTGGTGCAGCTTCCAGTAACGTTGAGATAGACGCTTTTCTTCAGGCCGTAGGCGACACTGACCGGCCGGTCCTTTTCCCCGTGCAGCAGGGACATGTAATTGTCGCACGTGGCGCGCTCGATGTCCTCGACGGCTACGCCGCGAAGCTCCGCGAGCCGCTCGGCGACGATCGCGACATAAGCCGGCTCGTTGCGTTTGCCCCTGTAGGGCTCCGGCGGCAGGTACGGGCAATCGGTCTCCAGCACGAAGGCGCTCGACGGGAGCATCGCCGCCACGCCGGGAAGGGTCGAGTTCCTGTAGGTCAGCGGCCCGCCGATCCCCACGAGGAATCCGAGATCGAGGACCTTCTCAGCCTCCCTGTCCCCCCCCGAAAAGGCGTGAAAGATCCCGCCGGTCTCCCCCGCCCCTTCCTCCTCGAGGATCCTCATCACGTCGTCGAAGGCCTCGCGGCAGTGGACCAGTATCGGTTTTTTAAAGCGCAGCGCGAGCCCGATCTGCCTGCGGAAGACGTCCCGCTGGACGTCGCGCGGGGAAAGGTCGCGGTAATAATCGAGCCCTATCTCTCCGAACGCGAGAACCTTCCTTCGGAGCAGGAACTGCTTGATCCTGTCCTCGAGATACCCGTTCCAGTCCGAGGCGTTGTGCGGATGGATGCCGAGCGCGGCGTACACCATGGGATATTTGTCGACGAGCGCCAGGGTCTCCTCGATCGATGCCGGATCGTACCCGACGTTGAGAATCTCGCCGACTCCCGCGAGCGAGGCCCGCTCGATGACGGCGGAAAGATCCGCGTCGAACTGGGACATGTTAAGGTGCGCGTGAGAATCGATCAGCATATCGCCATTTTTCCTGTTATTTCCGGCGCCGGCCGCCCCGCGATACGCGCGGGCACACGCTCGATCCCGTAACCGGCGCCCGCGACTGTTCCGCTCTCTCCCGGCGGCGCTCCCCGCAGGGCGCTCCCGCCGGCACGCCCGGAGCGCGCTCAATCCTTGAAGATATCCTCCGGTTTCGCCTGTATCCTCGGGAAAAGCGGCTCCGGCGGCTTGAGATCCTCCGCTCCCGAAGGCGCGGCGAGAATCTCATCGATCCCCCTGCCCCCCGACCCCAGTTGCGCGGCCATCTCCTCCATCTTTTCGGGCTTGAATGTCATCAGCTGGACGGCTGTCACCCTCAGA